>NZ_CAMZMX010000007.1:0-178583 GCF_947311875.1 Pseudomonas sp. PARCl1 | reverse complement strand
ACGCACTGCCGGTGGCGGTGGCCGAAATCGAAGACATCTACCCACTGTCGCCGATGCAGCAGGGCATGCTGTTCCATAGCCTGTCCGACGCAGGCGACGACCTGTACGTCAACCAGCTCAGCCTGCCGGTCGCGGGGCTCGAGCAAGAGCGCTTCCGCGCCGCCTGGCAGCATGTGATCGGCCGTCACGAGATCCTGCGTACGTGCTTCCACTGGGAAGGCGGCCAGAGCGCGCCGTTGCAGGTGGTGCACCGTCACGTCGACGTGGCGATGACCGTGCTCGACTGGCGGGCACGAACCTTTACCGCCGCCGACCTTGAGGCGGTCGCCCGCGCGCAGCGTGGCTTCGACCTCGGCCAGGTGCCGCTGCAGCGCCTGTTGCTGGTGCGCACGGGCGACGCCGAGCACCAGTTGGTGTGGACCAGCCACCATATCCTCATGGACGGCTGGAGCAGCTCGCAGTTGTTCGGCGAGGTGCTGCAGCACTACGCCAGCGGTGAAGTGACCGGCGACAGCGGCCGCTACCGTGACTTCATCGCCTGGTTGCAGGCGCAGGATCAGGGGCGCCTGCAGGACTACTGGCAGGGCCGTCTGCGCCTGCTCGACGCGCCGACCCAACTGAGCCAGTCGATTCACCCGCGGCACACTGCCGACCTGCCGGGGCACGAGGCGCTGTACACCCGTTGGGACGCCCAGCGCACCGCCGCCTTGCAGCAGCACTGCCGGGCCCAGGGCATTACCGCCAACACCCTGATCCAGGGCGCCTGGCTGTTGCTGCTGCAGCGTTATACCGGCCAGCGCAGCGTGGCCTTCGGCGCTACGGTGGCCGGTCGCCCCGAGAGCCTGGCCAACGCGCAGCACATGCTTGGCCTGTTCATCAACACCTTGCCGGTGATCCAGACCCTCGAGCCGACACAACGCCTGGATCAGTGGCTGCAGCAGCTGCAGGCCGACAACCTGGACCTGCGCGAGCACGCCCATGCGCCGCTGGCTGACATCCAGCGTTGGTCGGGGCAGGGTGGCCAGGCCCTGTTCGACAGTATCATCGTGTTCGAGAACTACCCCATCGACCAACGCCTGGAGCAGGCCCAGGGCGGCCTGCGCTTCGGCGCCTCGAGCAGCCACGACGTCACCAACTTCCCCATGGACCTGGCGGTAACCCTCGGCGAGACCCTGGCCATCGAGTACCTGTTCCTGCGTAGCCACTTCACGGCCGAGGCCGTACAGGGCATTCGCGCACTGATGGAGACCCTGCTGCAGTCGATGATCGACAGCCCTGCCGAATGCATCGGCAACCTGCAACGGCTTAGCCCGGCGCAGTCTCAGGCGCTCGACGCCTGGGGCGCGGTGCCGGCGCAGACCGGCGAGCCGGTGATGCTGGCCCAGCTGATCGCTCGCCAGGCGGCTGCGCGGCCCGAGGCCATCGCCGCCGAGTGTGCCGGCCAGAGCCTCAGCTACGCGGCGCTGGAGGCCCGTTCCGACGTGCTGGCGCGGCAACTGCTCGCCCGTGGTGCCGGCCCGGAGGTACTGGTGGGCGTAGCCCTGGAACGCTCGGTGGACATGCTGGTGGCCCTGTTGGCGGTGTTCAAGAGCGGTGCGGCTTATGTGCCGCTGGACCTGGACTACCCGGCCGAACGCCTGGCCTTCATGATCCAGGACTCCGGCATGCGCCAGCTGATCGGTCGTGCCGACCTGGGGCAGCGCCTGCCCCTGCCCGTGGGCCTGGAACCGCTCGACCCGGCGACCCTGGCGTGCGAAGCCGGTACGCCGGCCAGCGTGTTCCCGGTGCCGGGCGAGCACAGCCTGGCCTACTTGATCTACACCTCTGGCTCGACCGGTGTGCCCAAAGGCGTGGCGGTCAGCCACGGACCTTTGAGCATGCATTGCCAGGCCATCGCCGAGCTCTACGAGATGCAGGCCGGCACCCGAGAGCTGCACTTCATGTCGTTCGCCTTCGACGGTGCCCACGAGCGCTGGCTAACCACGCTGGCGGTGGGCGGTACGCTGATCTTGCGCGACAACGAACTGTGGACGCCCCAGCAGACTTGCGAGGCGCTGAGCCGGGGCCGGGTCGACATCGCCTGCTTCCCGCCCGCCTACCTGAAGCAGGTGGCCGAATATGTGCAGCGCAGCGGTGTCGAGCCGCCCCCGGTGCGTATCTACTGCCTGGGCGGCGACGCCGTGCCGGAGCAGACCTTCGCCGAGGTGCGCGAGGTGCTGCGGCCACGCTACATCACCAATGGCTATGGGCCGACTGAAACGGTAGTCACGCCGATGCTCTGGAAGGCCTCGGCCGAAGAGCCCTGCGGCGCGGCCTACGCACCCATCGGCCGAGTCGTGGGGCAGCGCTCGCTACGGGTGCTGGACGATGACCTCAACCCATTGCCGGTCGGTTTTGCCGGGCAGCTGTTCATCGGTGGCCATGGCGTGGCTCGCGGCTATCACCAGCGGCCATCGATCACTGCCGAGCGGTTCGTGCCCGACCCGTTCGGTGAGCCCGGGGCACGTTTCTACCGTTCCGGTGACCTGGTGCGCCTGCGTCAAAGCGGAATACTGGACTACGTCGGGCGTCTGGATCACCAGGTGAAGGTGCGGGGCTTCCGCATCGAGCTGGGCGAGATCGAAGCCAGCCTGCGCCAGCAACCGGGTGTCGGCGATGCCGTGGTGATCGCTCGCGACGGTGTTTCCGGCAAGCAGCTGATCGGCTACGTGGCGGCCAGCGCCGAGGTTCGCGGCGATCAGCTCAAGGCCGCCCTGGCCGAAACGCTGCCGGCCTACATGGTGCCGTTGCAGGTGATCTGCCTGGAGCGCCTGCCGGTCTCGCCCAATGGCAAGCTCGACCGCAAGGCCCTGCCGGAGCCCACCTTCGACCTGGCCAGCCATGTGCCCCCGCGCTGCGAGGAGGAACAATGGATGGCGCAGATCTGGGCCGAGGTGCTGCAGGTGGAGCAGGTGGGGATCACCGATAACTTCTTCGAGCTGGGCGGCGATTCGATTCTCAGCCTGCAGGTGATTTCGCGGGTGCGCAACCATGCGCAACTGAAACTGGAGCTCAAGCTGCGCGACCTGATGCGTTGCCAGACCATCGCCAACCTGTTCGACCAGCAGGGCGTGTCGCGGGTCAGCGGCGAGCAGCAGGCCGTGGTGGTGGAGGGCGCCTTCCCGCTGATCCCGATCCAGGAGTGGTTCTTCACCGCGCAAACCCATGCGCCGGAACACTTCAACCAGGCCTTGATCCTGCGTGCCAACCAGCCACTGGATGCGCAGGCGCTGGAGCGCACGCTGACCTGCATGCTCGGCCAGCACGATGCCTTGCGCCTGCGTTTCAGCCACGAGCAGGGGCGCTGGATCCAGCGTTACCAGCCGTTGCAGGAGTGCCTGCAGCGCCTTGGTGATGACCCGCTGCTGTGGGTGCGCGAGGTGGCCGACGAAGAAGCGCTGGAGGACCTGGCCAATGAACTGCAACGCAGCCTGGACCTGGCCCAGGGGCCACTGATGCGCGGCTTGCTGGCGACCCTGGGTAATGGCCAGGTACGCCTGCTGCTGGTGATCCACCACCTGGTGATCGACGGTGTGTCCTGGCGTGTGCTGCTGCAGGACTTGCAGGAGGCCTACCAGGCCTTGCTCGCCGACCGGGAGCCGCATTTGCCGCAGCGCACCAGCAGCTTCGGTGAATGGGCCGCTGGCCTGGCCGGCCATGCGGTGACCCTGCGCGAACGTGAGCTCGACTACTGGGTGGCGCAGCTCGACCGCCAGGACGGGCCGCTGCGCTGTGACAACCCACGTGGCGGCAACCTCATGTGCCACCGCGAAGAGGCCGCGTTCAGCCTGGATGCGCAACGGACTGCACAGTTGCTCAAGGAGGCGCCTGCAGCCTACCAGACGCAGATCAACGACCTGCTGCTGACTGCGCTGAGCCGGGCCCTGTGCCAATGGGACGACAGTGCGTCGGCGCTGGTGCTGCTGGAAGGCCATGGCCGCGAGGATCTTTTCGAGCAACTGGACCTGAGCCGTACCCTGGGCTGGTTCACCAGCATGTATCCGGTACGCCTGAGCCCGGTGGCCGACCCCGGGGCGTCGATCGTGGCGGTTCGCGAGCAGTTGGCCCAGGTGCCGGACAAGGGCATCGGCTACGGGGTGCTGCGCCACATGGACGAACCGTGGGTGCGCGCGCGCCTGGCCGAGCTGCCGCAGGCGCAGGTCACCTTCAACTACCTGGGGCAGCTCGACCAGAGCTTCGATGCCGAGCAGGCGCTGTTCCTGCCCGCGCCGGAGAGCGTGGGCGACAGCTTCTCGCAGCAGGCGAGCCTGGCCAACTGGCTCGAAGTGGTGGGCCAGGTGTTCGACGGCAAGCTGTCGTTCCGCTGCATCTACAGCAACCGGCGCTTCCGCCAGGGCACCATCACGGCCTTCATGGACCAGTTCCAGGCCGAGTTGACGCTGTTGATCGAGCACTGCCTGCAGGTCCAGGCCAACTGAATTTTCCTTCTTCTGACAGGCCGGATGCGGGTGCGTCCGGCCCAGGAACCGAGTCATGCCACTGAACCCTGAAATTGCCGAATTCCTCGACCTGGTCGACGCCAGCCCTGGCGATGGCCAGTCCATGGCCTTCCACCGTTCGACCCCCGCCCAGGCGCGCGACGCCTTCGAGCAGGCCTCCGTGCGCATGCGTTGGGAAGCGCCGCAGGTCCATAGCCAGGACCTGCATTGCCAGGCTCGCGATGGCGCCACCCTGGCGCTGCGTCTTTACCGGCCCTGCGCGCCTGCCGAGCAACCACTGCCGGTGCTGCTGTACCTGCACGGTGGTGGATTCGTGGTGGGCAGCATCGCCTCGCACGATGGCGTCTGTCGCGAGTTCTGCGCGCGCACCCCCTGCGCGGTGCTGACCGTCGATTACCGACGCGCGCCCGAGCAACGCTTTCCGGTGGCGCTCAACGACTGCGCCGATGCCTTGGCGTGGCTGGCACACAACGGGCGCGAGTGGGGGCTGGATGCCAGCCGGGTCGCCGTGGGCGGCGACAGTGTCGGCGCGACCCTGGCCAGCGTGCTGGCGATCGACGCCGCATACCTGGGTGGGCCTGTACAGCCGCGGCTGCAATTGCTTTGCTATCCAGTGGCCGATGCCTCGAAGCGCTGGGAGTCGCGTACGCTGTTCGCCGAGGGCTACCTGCTGGAGAGCGCCACCCTGGAGTGGTTCTACGACCATTATGCGCGCCAGGCCGAGGACCGCTCGAACTGGCGTTTCTCGCCGCTGCTGGCCACCGGTTTGCAGGGCGTGGCGCCGGCCTACATCGGCCTGGCAGGTTTCGATCCATTGCTGGATGAAGGCCAGGCCTATGCACGTCACCTGCGCGAGCAGGGGGTAGCGGTCAGCTGCGAGGTGTTCGAGGGGTTGGTGCACGACTTTCTGCGCATGCGCTTGGTCACGGCCGAGATCGACACGGTGTATGAGAGGTTGGCGCAGGTACTGCGTGACGCCTTGAACTGATGGTTTGCACTGGATAGGGAGGGCCGCCATGCGGCCCTTTTACGTTGCCCACGACCCAGGGCCTTGCGCCCTGGGTCGTGGTTGCGGTCAGAACTTGTACTGCACGCCGGTCATGAAGTTGCGGGGCGCGCCGTACACGCCCCAGCTGTCGACGTAGGAGAAGTACTTGCGGTCGAAGACGTTGTTGAGGTTGAGCGTTGCGCTCAGGTTCCGGGTGATGTCGTAGCGCGCCATGAGGTTGGTCACGGCATAGCTGCCCTGGGTGAAGGTGTGCAGGTCCTGGCCGGTCTTGCTCTGCCAGTTCACGCCACCGCCGATGGTCAGCTTGTTGTCCAGAATGCCGGGCAGGCGATAGGTAGTGAAGGTCTTGGCGCTGTGACGGGGGGTGTTGGTGACGATGCGGTTGTCGTCGGAGTCGGTGCTGACGCTGTAGGCGTAGCCGGCGAACGCCTGCCAGCCCTCGGCCAGCTCGCCGTTGAGCTCCAGCTCCACGCCCTTGGTGGTGGTGCCCTGCTCGGCGCGGTAGATGTCCGGCGCACGCTCATAGACGGCCAGGTTGTCCTGGTCGATGCGGAACAGCGCCAGGCTGGCGTTGAGTTTTTCCTCGTTGAAGCTGCCTTTCACGCCCAGCTCGTAACCGGTGCCTTCCTGTGGGTCGAGGGCCTTGTAATTCTCATCGTGCACGCCATAGGGCTGCGGGTTGAAGATCTTGGTGTAGCTGCCGTAGACCGACCAGGTGTCGTTGAGGTCGTAGACCACGCCGGCATAGGGCAGGAACACGCCGTGGCGGTTCTCGTCACTCTTGTTGTCGAGCGTCGGATCACTCCAGTTCTGGTAGTCGCTGGTGCGTCGCCAGTCGGTGACGCGACCGCCGAGAATCACGGCCAGGTCGTCGGTCACGTGGAAGCGACCGGTCATGTAGGCGGCGTACTGGTTTTCCTGGATGTAGGTTTTGCCGATGGTGGTGGTGTCCGGGCGCGGGCCCTGGCCTTTCCAGTCCCAGATATTGTCGATGGTGCCGTCATAGCCGGTCCAGGGACCGAACCAGCCACCGTGATCCGGGGTGTTTTCGGTGTAGCGGGACAGGGTGACCCCGGTGATCAGTTCATGCTCGCGACCGAACAGGGTGAACGGGCCGGTCAGGTAGGCGTCGAGGTTGTTCTGGCGAGGCTTGCCCGACCAGCGGTTGGGGTACATGTAGGCGCCCGAGCCGTCCACCGGACTGATCTCGCCGTTCATGTAGTTGATCAGCTCGTCGAAGTCCATGACGCTGTGGCTGAGCTCGACCTTGCCGCTCCAGCCGTTGTCGAACTGATGCTCGAGGGAGGTGAAGACATTGGTCTGTTTGCGGTCGTTGTACGACCAGGTTGGCGAACTGTTCTTCGAGCGGCTGAAGTCGGTCTTGCTGCCGTCGGCGTAGCGGACCTGGAAGCCGGTGCGCAGCGGGTCGTCGACCTGGGTATTGAGGTAACTGAAACCGACGGTCAGCATGGTTGCATCGCTGAGGTCGAACTCGGAGATACCGTAGATCAGCTGCGTATCCTGCTCGAGGCGGTCGACGAAGGAGTTCTGGGTCTTGTAGTCGACCACCAGACGCCCGCGGACGTTGCCGCTGTCGGTCAGTGGGCCGGAAACGTCGAATCCGGTGCCGTAACGGTCCCAGCTGCCAGCTTCGGCGGTCACGCTGCCCTGGAAGGTCGCGGTCGGGCGCTTGCGGATCATGTTGATGGTCGCCGACGGGGTGCCGGTGCCGCTGATCAGGCCGGTGGCGCCACGCACGATTTCGACACGGTCGTACATCGCCGTGCTCTGGGTGGTGTTGTCCAGGCGCGGGGAGGTGGGAACACCGTCGATCTCGAAGTTGTTGATCTGGAAGCCGCGCGACCAGTAGGTGTCGTTCTCGGCGCCGATGCCGGTGCGCAGCACGGTGATGCCCGGGGTGGCCTCGAGCACTTCGGTCAGGTTGGTCAGCTTCTGGTCGTCCAGGCGCTGGCGGGTGACCACGGTGACCGATTGCGGCGTTTCCTTCTGGGTCAGGTTCAGGCGCGTCGAGCTACTGGACATGTAGGTGGTGTACAGGCCGGAGCCTTCGGTGACCGAACCTGGCGCCATGCCCGAAATCGAGGTTGGGCTCAGCTCCAGTGCGGCCTCGCCGGCACTGGGTGGCGGTACCAGCAGGATGGTGTGGCCGTCCACGCGGTAGGACAGGCCGCTGCCCTGGAGCATGCGCTGCAGCACCTCGTCGGTCGACAGCGAGCCGGATACCGGGCTGGATTTCAGACCTTGCACCAATTCCGGGCTGTAGAGGATCTGCATCTGCGTCTGCTGACCCAGTTGCTGCAGGGCGCTGGACAGCGGCTGGGCGGCGATGTTGACGGAGACCTGCTCGGCGTGGGCTGCGCTGCTCCCCAGCAGCATCAGGGCCAGCAGGGCACCCGGCAGTACCATACGGTTCGACTGCGATGGACGTACGGCGCGTGCCAGAAGGGTCGGGGACAGGTTCGGGCGGTGCATGGGTGAAAGGAACTCCTGAGGGACGTGGGCAGTTTTTCTTTTGGAATGTTCAGTAACTGATAATTAGACGCATCACGGATTGGAAACCGGAAAAAAGAATCAGCAATCTGTGCTTGGCGATTTATCTGATGAAAACCCCGCAGGGGGAATGCCATGGCGTCGGCTGTTCCCCCTTCCTTGCGGGCGGATCGCGGCGCCGTGCTCCGGACTGGCCAGGCCGTGCGCCACGCGCGTCGCAAGGGTCAGGCCGCGACGTGCTGGGTGACCACGCGACCGGCCTCCATGCGTACCAGCTGGTCGGCGATATCGAAGTAGCGATCATCGTGGGAGATCACGATGATGGTCTTGCCCTGGCGCTTGAGGTCGGGCAGCAGCTCGGTGTAGAAGATCCGGCGGAAGGTAGGGTCCTGGTCGGCCGCCCACTCGTCGAAAACCAGCACCGGGCGATGCTCCAGCCAGGCATTGATCAGCGCCAGGCGCTTGCGTTGCCCGGTGGACAGGTCGGTGGTGGTGAACTTGCCGTCCTGGATGCTCACCTTGTGTGAGATTTCCAGGCGTTCCAGATACTGGCTGGCATCTTCGGGAATGCTCTGTTCACCCTGGATCACATCGTCGAACAGGTAGTAGTCGGCGAAGATCGTGGTGAACAGCTGGCGATACGGGTCCCTGTCGCTGGCATCGATGATCTTGTCATCCAGCGCGATATGCCCCTGTTGTGGTGCGTAGAGTCCCAGCAACAGCTTGATCAGCGTGGTCTTGCCACAGCCATTCTCGCCGACAATGAAGACGATTTCGCCCTGTTCGATCCGCAGGTTGACCGGCCCCAGCCGGAAGGGCGCGGCATCGCCCACCGCTGGGAAGGCGTAGCTCACCTCGACCAGTTCCAGGCTGCGCACCTTGGCCTTGGCAGCCGGTGCGTCGGTCAGCAGCAGGTGCGGCTCGGGTGAGGAAAACTGCCGGGAAAGCTCGGCGATGCGCTGGAAGGCGATGCCGGCGCGGCCGACGATGGGCAGCGTACCGATCAGGTGCTCCAGCGGGCCTTTCATGTACAGCAGCACCAGGACGAAGCCACTGATGACCGCTTTGTCCTGCCCTGGGCCGGCACCGTGCATCAGCAGTGCGATGCCAATGACCACGAAGAACAGCATGGAGCCGAAGGTCTTGGCGATCACGAAGGTGTTGATTGCGCGGATCTGGGTCTTGCAGATGAAATCCGCGGTGGCCTGGATGCCATGCACGAACATGCGGTGGCGACGTGGGCGGTGGATGCGCAGTTCCTTGGCGCCGCCGGCCACGGCGTTGTACTGGCGTTGCAGGTCGTCCTCGGCGTCGCGGGCGGCCATGAAGCCACGCACGCCTACCGATTGCGCGAGGTACTGGGCGCTCGTGCCCACGGCGATGGCCGCCAGCATCAGCAGGAACATCGGCCACGACAGCATGGCCAGGTAGCCCAGGCAGCCCAAGGTCACCGTCAGCGAAATCGCCAGCGGCGCGAAGGCGAAGGCGAAGTCGCTGATGGTGTCGACATCATGGGTCAGTACCGGAATCAGACGGTGGCTGCGAAAGCGCTCGATCTGCTCGATCGGCGCGGCGAGCACCTTCTCCCCCAGGGTCTTGCGCAGGCGGGCGATGATGTGCTGGCCGACGTAGTTGGTACCGATATCCGACAGGATCGTGCTCACCAGTGCCAGCAGGCACAACCCGGCAAAGCCCAGGATCAGGTTGTGCCCCAGGTCGCCCTCGGCGTGCAGCGCGCCGTTGATGGTGGCCAACAGCGTGGTCACGCTCAGGCCCCCGATCATGCCGAGGAAGATGGACAGGGTGACGATCGGCCAGAATGGCTTGAGCAGGGCCAGCAATTCACGCAGGGCCCCGCGGTTGGAAGTGCTCATCGGCTGGTTCCCGTCCTCAGGCGCAGGTCTGGCGCAGGCTGGCTGGCGCGTTGCTGGCCTGCTTGCCCAGATGCTGGTAGAGCGACTGGCCGATCTCCGCCGCACGTGCCGGCAATACCGACAGCAGCGTGTCGCTGAGGCCGTGGGAGGCTTCGCAGAACCCTTGCAGGTAGACGTTGGCGCCGAACTCGGAGTGGGCCAGCGCGCGGTAGTCGCGGTCTACCTCGAAGTCCTTCAGGTGCTGCTGCAGGGGGGCCAGCAATTCGCGGTGCGAGCGGCGTTCGTAGCCGGTGGCGAGGATCACCGCGTCGTAGCGGTGGGTCTGGCGCACATCGGTGGCCAGGTCGCGCAAGGTCAGCTCGATGCCTGCGGCGGTTTCCACCACATCTTCGATGGTGCGGCGGCACAGCACGGCGTGGCGGTGCAGGTGCGCGACCTTCTGGCGGTAAAGGATGCCGTAGATGCGCTCGAGCAGGTCAACGTCGACTACCGAGTAGTTGGTGTTGTGGTATTCGCTGACCAGCTTCTCGCGCTCGGCGTGGGGCTGGTTGAACACCAGGTCGGTGTACTCGGGGGCGAAGATCTCGTTGACGAACGGGCTGTCGTCGGCCGGCTTGAGAGCCGAGGCGCGCAGGATCATGTCGACCTTGACCGATGGATAGCTGTCATTGAGATCGATGAAGGCCTCGGCGGCGCTCTGCCCGGAGCCGACCACGGCGATGCGCATCGGCTTGCCTTCGTTGCAAGGCAGCTGCTGCAGTGCGCTCAGGTACTGGGAGTGGTGGAATACCCGCGGGTCGTTCCTGAAGGCGCGGAAGGCGTCGGGGATCTTCGGCGTGCCGCCGCTGCCGACCACCACCGAGCGGGCACGGCGTTGGGTTTCACGGCCCTGCGGGTCGCGGGAGACGATGCGCAGGTGGTCGACCTTGCCCTCGCGCAGCTCAGGTTCGATGCGCAGCACTTCCTCGCCGTACACCGCCTGGGTGGCAAAGTGCTCGGCGGCCCAGCGCAGGTAGTCGTTGTACTCCAGGCGGCAGGGGTAAAAGGTGCCCAGGTTGATGAAATCGGCCAGGCGCTGCTTCTGGTGCAGGTAGTTCACGAAGCTGTAGGGGCTGGTAGGGTTGCGCAGCGAAACCAGGTCCTTGAGGAAGGAGATCTGCAACTCACTCTGGGTGGCCAGGGTGTTGCCGTGCCAGCGGTAGTCGGTCTGCTTGTCGATGAACAGGGCGTCGAGAGCATGGCCGTTGGTCTCGGCGAGCTCTTCCAGGGCGATGGCCAGGGCCAGGTTGGAAGGGCCGAAGCCGACGCCGATCAGGTCGTGGATTTTTTCGGGGGAAGAGGTCTGGCTCATGGTTGCGGTTCCTTGGATGGTCGAGTGGGGGCGCCGCTGAAGGGCGCCCCGTGTCCTGCGCAAGTACACCGATAGGAACGAGCCTGCTGGCGGAGAATTTACCGCCGCCTGGCGCTTTACAGCTCGCGGGCCACGCGGAATCCGATCCAGTCGCCACGGTCGTCGCGCACGGTGGTGTTGCGGTTGCCCGAGCGCGAGAAGATCGGTGCCTCGCCCCAGTCGTTGCCGCGGATCGAGATCTGCCGGCAGCCGGCTTCCTTCCAGGCGCTGCCGTCGGCCGGCGCGCCGACATAGCTGTCGTGGTAACAGTCGGCGACCCACTCGTAGACGTTGCCGTGCATGTCGTACACACCGAAGGCATTGGCCGGGAAACTGCCCACCGGTGAGCTGTAGCTGAAGCCGTCCTTGGGGCCGTAGACGTTGGCGTTCTTGCTGATCTCGAGATTGGCGTCCGGCTCGAACGGGAACATGCCGGTACTGCCGCCGCGTGCGGCGTATTCGCGCTGCGCTTCGCTGACCATGGCGTAGTGCTTGCCGGTTTTCTTCGACAGCCAGGCCACATAGTGCTCGATGTCTTGGTAGCTCATGCACACCGCCGGCTGGCGAGGGCCTTGCTGGTAGCTGGGCTTGCTATTGGTGCAGCGCCGCCCGGGGCGATCGTCGCCGTCGGCGATGACGATGCCGGTGGCCTTCTGGTAGGCGGCCCATTCAGCGGCAGTGATCTGGAAGCGGCTGATGGCGAACGGCTTGGCGAAGGTGACCGGGTGCTGCGGACCTTCGTCGTCCTGGCGGCCCATCTCGTCGGGCGGGGTGCCCATGGTAAAGGTACCGGCGGGCAGCACGACCATTTCCGGGCAGGCCTTGTCGCAGTCGCGGAACACTGTGCCGGGCTTGTCCGACGGCTGCGCGGCCAGGGCCGGCAGGCTGCAGGCGGCCAGCACGGCGGCCAGGGTGAGGCGTTGCAGGGGTGCGCTCATGGAAGATGCCTTGTTCAAAGTTGCTGGGTAATGAGGGACATGACCCGGTCTATCTGCTGCTCGTCGTTGAGCAGGCTCGGGGCCAGGCGGATCACCGGGCCGACGTCGCGGTCTACGGCGTCGCACATCACCTTGTTGGTGGTGAGGTGCGCGGCCACGGCGTCGGCGTCACGATCCTTGATGCGCAAGAAGGTGAAACCGGCGGAGAACTGTTCGCTGCGCGGGGTCACCAGCTGGATCTGGCGGTGCTCGAGCAGGCGCTGTTTGAGCAGGCTGTTGAGCTGGTGTATGCGCTGCTGCACCTCGGCCTTGCCCAGTTGCAGGTGCAGCTTGAAGGCCTCGCTTGTGGCCCAGCGGTGCTCGAAGGCGTGGTAGCCGCCCGGGGTCATGATGGTGGCGAAGTCCTCATCGCGGGAGAAGGTGGCGACGCTGGGCACCAGGTGCTGCATGCCGGTGGAGGCAGCGCAGATGATCCCGGTGCCGCGCGGGCCGAACATCCACTTGTGCGTACCGGCGATGAAGTAGTCGCAGTTGAAGTCGGCGAAGCGGGCGTTCTCCACGCCGAAGCCATGCACGCCGTCGACCACGTACAGGATGCGCTCGGCTTCGCTGCGCTCGCGGTTGTGCCGGCGCACCAGTTCACCGATCTCGCCCACCGGCAGCTTGACGCCGCTGCCAGAGTGCACCCAGGTCATGCCCAGCACCCGGGTGTTGGGCTTGATGGCCTTGTCGAGGGTGCTCAGTACCTGGTCGGTGGAGACCGTCCATGGGTCGTCGAACAGGCGGATCTGGCGCACCGCGGTGCCCTGGCGCTGGTTGCGGAACTCCAGCGCCTTCTGCGCGCAATAGTGTTCGTGCTCGGTAATCAGCACCTCCTGCCCGGCGCCGACTTTGAGGCCGCCATAGATCATCGCCAGGCCTTCGGTAGTGCTGCCGGTCAGGGCGATCTGGCGCGGGCCGACCTCCAGGTAGCGCGCGGCCCACTCGCGTACTTCATCTTCGCGCTGCCATTCGTACTGGCTTTCCCAATCCATCAGCGCAGCTGGGTTGCGATCCAGGTCGGCGCGGTGGCGGTCGATGGCTTCCTGTACCGGGCGCGGATGGGCGGTGACCAGGAAGTTGGCGAAATGCGCAATCTGCGGGTCGAGTGGAAACAGCTCGCGCAGGTTGCGCCACTTGTCGGGGCCGGCCAACGGCTTGGCGGGCTGGGCCAGGGCCTGGGGTAACAGTGGCAGGCTTGCAGCCAGCAGCCCGGCCTGTTTGAGGAAAGTGCGGCGGTTACTCATGTGTGTCGGCCTTGTTCAGCGATTGGCGACGGGGCGGGCAGCTTTCTGCACCTGTTCCCAGACGCGCAGGAAGTTGCCTGCCCAGAGCTTCGCGATGTCCGTTTCGCTGTAGCCTCGGGTCAGCAGTTCGGCGGTGACGTTGCGGATTTCGCTGACGTCATTCCAGCCGTCCAGGCCGCCGCCATCGTTGAAGTCAGAGCTGATGCCGACATGGTCGATGCCGACTTTCTTCACCGTATAGTCGATGGCGTCGACGTACTGCGCGAGGGTAGCCTTGGGCTCTTCTTCCAGCGTGCTGTACAGCGCGCTGGCGTATTCGCCGAAACGCGCTTCGGGCCAGATGGCGATCACCGCATCGCCCGGCATCAGCGCGTTGGCCAGGCCCTGCAGGGGTTGCAGGTCGAAGCGCGCGCGCAGGGCGTCGAGTTTTTCAATCACCGGCTTGCTCAGGGGCTTGAGGTATTGGCCGAAGCCGACCACCTGGATGACACCGCCGCTGTCCTTGATCAACTGCATCTCCTTGTCGGAGAGGTTGCGCGGGATGTCTACCAGCGCCCGGGGCGCGGAGTGCGAGGCCACCATGGGCGCGCGGCTAAGGCGGGCGACATCTTCAAGTGCCAGGGTGGACATCTGCGATACGTCGATGATCACGCCCAGATCGTTGAGGCGCTTGACCGCCTGCTCACCCAGCGGCGACAGGCCACCGAGGGCGTCGGCGGTGTCGTTGAAGAACGGCAGTGGGCGCGAGGAGTCGGCCCAGTCGTTGTTGCCCGTGTAGCTGAAGCCGAACATGCGCACGCCGCGCGCAGCCCACAAGTCCAGCTGCGACAGGTCGTGGCCCAGTGGGTAGGCGTTGAGCATGCTGATGAAGATGGCGAACTTGCCTTCGCCATTGAGCCGGCGGAAGTCGTCGGGGGTGTAGGCGATGCCGACCTGGTTGGGGAAGTCACGGACCATCCCGCTGATGATCTTGTAGCGGGCTTCCTGTTCCTGCCGGGCGGCATCGACGAAACCGGGGGTAGGGCGGTGCGGGGCGTTTGGGCCGTTCCAGATTTCCGGCCAGCCGAAGATGGTCAGCGCCGCACCGGACAGGCGGCCCCGGTTGGCCTTGACCAGGTCGAACTGGCCCGGGCCGTCCCTGTCGATTTCCTGGCCGGCGCTGCCCAGTTCGAGGGGCACGGTGACATGGCTGTCGAACGACAGCATGTGCTCGTGCAGGTCGTTGGCCTGTTGCACGATTTTCAGCGGATAGCCGGCGTGCTGCTGTTGCCAGAAGAAATAGCCGGCGACACCCCCCAGGGCGGCCACCAGGGCCAGGGGTAGACCAATGTAAAGGGCCTTGCGGGAACGGGTCTTGGTCATTGCCATCTCGTTGCACGGTTGATCGGGGCGACCTGCCGACGCACAACGTGCTGCTTGGGCAGGGCTTGGGTATCAGGTGAACGAGCGACCGCCGGGCAAATTTATCGCCGGCTTCGAACCAGGCCGAGCCAGGCCTGGCATTAAATTTCGCCGAAGATGCAACGTTTTAGCCTTGGACGGGCCGTGCTCCACGGCCGCAATGAATGCTCAGGTAGTTGCAATGACGATTTCTCGACGCGGGTTCATCGCCGGTGTGGCATTGGCAGGCGTGGCGGTGCCCGGCGCGATGTATGCGCAGCATGTGCAGCGCCAGCGGTTCGACGAGCAGTTTCCGGAAACCCCCGGTGAGGCGGTGGTGGAACTGGCCGATGCGGCGCTGCAGCAATTGGGCGACACCTTGCGCGGGATCTGGCGTTTTACACTGCAAGGGAAAGATGCCGGGCTGCCCGGCCTGCCTGAGGGTGAGCTGGAAATGTTTCTCGATGTTGCCCCAAGTGGCCGCGGCCTGCGTGGTTACCTGGACACGCCCGAGCGCCTGCGGGGTGCCGAGGCGCCGCGTTATCGGGTAGTCGGTGACCTGCTGACCGATGCGAACAGGACCTTGCGTTGGCGGTTGTTTTCTACCGCGCCGGGGGAAGGGCAGGCTGACTACCAATGCACGGTGGTACTCGACGAAGTCTGGGGTGAGTTCGGCAATGCCGGGCAGGCCACCCTGAACGGGCGCATCGCTGCGCTGGGGCGTTCGTTGACCCTACCCGTGCAGGACAACACTTTTGTCGCGCTCAAGCGCAGTTTCCCCGAGGCTCGCGAGCGCACGCCTCTGTCCCCGGCCTTGCTGGCCTGGCTGATTGCGCCGGAGCACCGTCTGTTCCACCAATTGTGGCATGCCTCGCGTGACAAGTGGCACAACCTCGACATGGACAAGCAGGCGGCCCTGCGCGGCTTGGGCTGGCAGCCCGGGCCGCGCGACCGTGAGCGTGACGCCCGTGGCCGGCACAAGGATCGCAATGGCTCGGGCGAGGACTTTTTCTTCATGCACCGGCACATGCTGCGTGCTGCCCGGGTCATTCAGGACCTGCCGTCGTGGGCGCGGTTCCCGCTGCCGCAGCCAGAGCTCGAACGCGACCGGGTCGGCTTTGCCAGCTATTTCGACAACCATGACGGTACGGCCTTGCCACCCACCTGGCTGGCTGCGGACGATGCGGCGTATACCCAGTGGGTGCGCGATATCAAGACGCCGGATACTTTCCACGGTAACTTCCAGGTCTGGGAGTCGAGGTACACCGACCCGCATTACCTGAGTACGCTCACCCTTGCGCAGTTCGGTTCGGAGATGGAACTGGGCCTGCACGATTGGTTGCACATGCGCTGGGCCTCGGTGCCGCGCGACCCGTCCAGCGGCTTGCCGGTGCCGTTCGCGCGCCAGCCGGAGGACTTTGCCGCACGCTGGTTCGAGGCGGAAAACGACTTCCTTGGCGACCCGTTCTCATCCCATGTAAACCCGGTGTTCTGGCACTTCCATGGCTGGATCGATGACCGCATCGAGGACTGGTTCCGCGCCCACGAGCGTGTGCATCCGGGCCAGGTGCGGCGCGCCGAGGTCAACGGTGTGCCGTGGTTCGCGCCTGGGCGCTGGGTAGAGGTATCCGACCCATGGCTGGGGCCCGATACCCATGGCTGTTCGACTGTGCCGGGGCTGCGGCCGGGGCGCAGTGTGGAGATGGACCCAGAGACCATGAAGCTGGCGCTGCGTATCATCTTCGCCGATGACGACCTGTTTGCCAGCTTGCGGCCGAAGGTGCCGCAGCGGCCCTGGTACGCACGCAACCTGAAACTGGCGAAGCGCTGACACCGCGCCCCACAGGGAATGCATCAGCGCTCGACCTGCCAGCCACCTCCCAGGGCCTTGTACAACGCCACGCTGCCCTGCAGCCGAGCCAGGTGCAGTTGCGCCTGCTGGTCCTGGGCAACATACAGCGTGCGCTGGGTTTCCAGCACCGTCAGCAGCGTTTCGGCGCCGGCGCTGTAGCGCTGCTGTGCCAGGGCGAAGGCGGTGCGTGCTTCCTGTACCTCCTGGTCCTGCCATTGCCGCTGGCGGTCTACGCCATGGATCGCATTCAGCGCTTTTTCCACGTCGGCGAAACCTGCCAGGATTGCGGCGCGGTAATCGTGCAGCAGCTCTTCCTGTTCGGCACTGGCCAGTTCGCGCTCGGCGCGCAGGCGGCCGTTGTTGAAGATGGGTGTGGCAATGCCGGCAGTGAGGGTATAGAAGGGGCTGCCGAGGATATCGGCGAAGGTCCGTGCCCCGCTACCCAGGTCTGCTCCCAGGGTCAGCTTGGGCAGCATGGCGGCCCTGGCCACTTGTACGTTGGCGCTGGCGGCGGCCAGCCGGGCCTCGGCGGCGGCAATGTCGGGGCGTCGGCCGAGCAGGTCGCTGGGCACCCCGCTGCCGATCGCCGGCCAGCGCAGGGTAGCGATCGATTCGTTGGTGTTCGGTAATGCCTGCACCGGATCACCGAGCAAGGTGGCAAGGGTTATCCGGTTGTTCTGCCATTGCTGCTCCAGCAGGGGTACCTGGCGCTCCTGGGCCGCCACCAGGCTGCGTTGCTGCGCCAGCTCCAGTCGCGTGGTCGAGCCAGAACGCTGGCGTGCCTCGACCAGGCCCAGCACGTCCCGGGCGTTTTTGAGGTTCAGCCGGGCGATGCGCAGCTGCTCCTGCAGCGCCAGGCCCTGCAGGTAGCTATCGGCGACGGCGCTGGTCAGCGTCAGCTCCACCGTCTGGCGATCGAAGCGGCTGGCGTCCAGGCCATGCAGGGCGCTGTCGCGGGCGGCGCGGATGCCACCCCAGAAATCGACCTCGTAGCTGGCGCTCAAGCGCGTGCCGAATGAGGTGCTGGTGCGCTCGCTGCTGCTGGCGTCGAGTTGGTCGTTGCCGTCGCCGCGCAACAGGCGCTGGCGGCTGCCGTCCACTCCGAGCGTCAGCTCCGGCAGCCGCGCAGCGCCGGCGATCACAGCCAGCGCCTGGGCCTGGCGCACCCGAGCCGCGGCGGCGGCCAGGTCGTGGCTGTTGTGCCGGGCGCGTTCGACCAGGCGGTCCAGTTCGCCGCTGGAGAAGGCTTGCCACCAGTGAGCATCCGGCAGGGCCTGGCTGGAGGCGTCGGCTCGGGATTGCCAGGTTGGCGGCTCGGTAATGCCGGCCTCGGGGGCGGGCGGTGTGCTGCAGGCGGCCAGGGCCAGGCTGAGGGTCAACAGGCTGATGCGGCTTGGCAATGTCATGGGCTATACGCTGGTAAGGGCTTTGACCGGATCAAGGCGCGCAGCCTTGCGGGCCGGCATGAAACCGAACACCACGCCGGTGATGACGGCGCAGGTGAAGGCGCCGAGAATGGCGGGCAGGGCGAATGCCACGGCGATGTCGGCGAGCATCAGGCCGCCACCGATGCACAGTGCCAGCACGATACCCGTCACCCCGCCGACCATCGACAGCATCACCGCCTCGCTGAGGAACTGACGCAGGATATCGCGCTGGCGGGCGCCGGTGGCCATGCGGATACCAATCTCGCGGGTACGTTCGCGCACGGTCATGAGCATGATGTTCATCACGCCGATACCGCCGACCAGCAGGGAAATGGCGGCGATGGCACCGAGCATCAGCGACAGGCTGTTCTGCGTGCGCGCCTCGGCCTGGATCAGCGCGGCGTCGTTGGTCAGTTCGAAGTCCTGCTTGTCCTGGTGGCGCTGGCGCATCAGGTGGGCGATTGCCCGCTCGGTTTCGCTCACCCGGCTCGAATCGGCTGCGGCGATGATCACGTATTCCGGGTCTTGCTTGCCGAACAGGCGTACGGACGCGGCGGAGTAGGGCACCACAATGCGCTCGTCGCTGTCCTGGTCGCCGGAGCTGGCACCTTTGCCGGCGAGCAGGCCGACCACCTGGAAGGGCACGTTGCCGATCAGCAGGTACTGGCCCAGCGGATCGCTGCCAGGCTCCATGAGCTTGTCCCGGACCTTCTGGCCGATCACCGCCACGGCGGCGGCAGCCCGTTCGTCAGCTTCGGTGAAGAAGTTGCCTTCGACCACTGGCCAGTTGAGGATCTCGGAAAACTGGGTGTTATTGCCGCCGACATAGAACTGCTGGTTGTTGTTGCCGTGGCGCACGGTCAACTGGTCGCCGATCACCGGCATGATGCGTTGGACCTGGGGTAACTGGGCGATGGCGGCGACATCGTCCAGCGTGACGATGCCGGCCGGTTCGCGCAGCGTGGCGTGGCGGCCACTGAGGTAGAGGATGTTCGAGCCGAACGCCGCCATCTGGGCCATGACCTGGCGCTTGCTGCCTTCGCCGACAGCCAGCATCACTACCACCGAGGCCACGCCGATGACGATGCCGAGCAGGGTCAGGGCGGTGCGGAAGCGGTTGATCCACATGACCCGCCAGGCCGCTTGCAGGGCCTCGAGCAACTCGCCCTTCCAGGCCCCGCGCAAGGTGGCGCCGCGGTCCAGGCGCTGGCGCAGGTCGTCGGCCTGCAGGCCTGGGTGCGCCGCGTCGAGGGGCCGGTCGGCCGCCGAGTCGCTGATCACCAGGCCGTCGCGAATTTCGATCACCCGTCGCGCCCGGGTCGCCACTTCACGGTCGTGGGTGATGAGGATGATCACATGGCCCTGGCTGGCCAGTTCGTCTAGCAGGGCCATGACTTCGGCGCCGCTGTGGCTGTCCAGGGCACCGGTGGGTTCGTCGGCGAGGATGATGTGGCCGCCATTCATCAAGGCGCGGGCGATCGACACCCGCTGCTGCTGGCCGCCAGACAACTGGTGCGGGCGGTTGCCCGTGCGGCTGGCCAGGCCGAGGCGTTCGAGCAGGGCCGAAGCGCGGGCATGGCGCTCGGCGGCCGGGGTGCCGGCGTAGATGGCCGGCATCTCGACGTTTTCCTGGGCCGAGCCGGAGGGGATCAGGTGGTAGCCCTGGAATACGAAGCCGAAGGCTTCGCGTCGCAGCCAGGCCAGTTCGTCACTGTCCAGCTCGGCAACATCCTTGCCGGCGAAGCGGAAGCTGCCGGTGGTAGGGCGATCGAGGCAGCCAAGTATGTTCATCAGGGTCGACTTGCCCGAGCCGGAGGCACCGACGATGGCGACGAACTCGCCGGGGTGGATGCTCAGGCTGATGCCGCGTAGCACTTCCACCTTCGGCGAGTCGATGCCGCCGTAGTGCTTGCGGATGTCAGTGAGTTCGATCAAGGGCGCTGTCATTCAACCTCCGCTGGCGGCTGGGGCGCCGATGACCAGTTGCTCGCCTTCGGCAAGGCCGTCGAGTATCTGCACGCGCAAGCGATCGCTCAGGCCGGTGCGCACCTTGCGCTGTTCGATCTTGCCGTCGCGGGTGACCACCTGGGCCAGGCGCACGCCTTCGTCGCCGGCACCATCCAGGGCTGCCAGTGGCGCCGTGAGCACTTGGCTGGCCTGGCCGGCGACGAAGAACACCTGGGTGGTCATCTCGGCCATCAGGGCGCCATCGGGGTTTTCCACATCGAGCAGCACGGTGTATTGCACCACTTGGGCGCCGGTGGTGCCGGCGATGGCACTGGCGGGGCTGCCACCGCCCTGGCTGGCCTGGTCCAGCGGCTTGGGCGGGATCGGCAGGATCTGCCGCACGGTGCTGGTCCAGCGGCGCTTGCCGCCGGCCAGGGTGGTGAAGTAGGCGGTCATGCCGGGCTTGACCTTGCCGATGTCGGCTTCGGACACCTGCGCCCACACGGTCATTGGCGAGAGCTTGGCTATGCGCAGGATCAACGGGGTTTGTTGCTGGGCATTGAGGGTTTGCCCTTCGCGGGCATCGACTGCCACCACCGTGCCGTCCATCGGTGCGTAGATTCGGGTGTAGCCCAGCTCGGCTTCATCGCTGCGCAGGTTGGCCTGAGCCTGGCGGATTTGCGCCTGAAACATGTCGATGCGGGCCTGGGTGACCTTCAGCTGGGCGTCAGCCGTTTGCACGTCTTCGTCACGGGTGGCGCCGGCGGCGGCCAGCTCGCGCTGGCGCTTGAGCTGTTGCTGGGCCAGTTGGTACTGCGCGCGCTGCTCTGCCAGCTGAGCCTTGAGGTTGTCGATCGAATAGCGCCCGGCATCCAGCCGGGCCTGCTGGGTGGAGGGGTCGATCTCGACCAGCAGCTGACCTTTGCGCACAGTGTCGCCGACCTCGACGTGCAGCTTGTGGATCTGCCCGGACGCCTGTGCGCCAACATCCACATAACGCCGTGGTTGCAGGGTACCCAGTGCTGTGACGCTGCTTTCGATATCGGCACGGGTGACCGCGACCGTGCTGACTGGCTGAGCCCCGAAGGGCAGGGCTTTCCAGGCCACCAGGCTGCCCAGGCCCAGCAGGCCCAGGCCTACGAGCAGGGCGCGACTGCGGGTGTTGGTTGAACGTGTCATGCAGGCTTCCAGCCAGGAGTGATGGCCACGCGCAGCCCGATTGCGGCGCGCACTGAGGTCCCAGATAGACGAAGGTCAGCCGGGCGGATTTAGCCTTTGTCTCGGGCAGGAGCCTTTGTTGCTGAGAATAATTATAATTTGTAAGATCGCAACTTGATATCACTCGGTCCCGCGTTGGTGTCTGGAGGGGTTCCGGCAAAAACTGGCAGGGCGGTCTCAGGTAACGTCGTGGAACATTACTATCGCGAACTGGTGGGTTTCCTTTCCGCGCGCCTGGGCAATCGTCAGGCCGCCGAGGACGTGGCGCACGATGCTTATCTGCGGGTGCTGGAACGCACCCACGCCGAGCGCATCGAGCACCCGCGTGCCTTCCTCTATCGTACCGCGCTCAACCTGGTGGTCGACCGCCACCGCCGCCACCGGGTGCGCCAGGCGGAGCCGCTGGAGGTGCTCGACAGCGACGAGCGCTGGCATACCCCGGCGCCGGCGCACGACATGCAGCACGACCAGCGCCTGGCGCTGATGCAACGTGCGCTGGATGAGTTGAGCAAGGTCTGCCGCGAGTGCTTCCTGCTGCGCAAGCTCGAAGGCTTGTCTCATCAGCAAATCGCCGAGCACCTGGGCATCTCGCGCAGCCTGGTGGAAAAGCACATCGTCAACGCCATGAAGCATTGCCGGGTGCGCATGCGCGAGTGGGAGTGCTGATTGCCGGGCTCAAGGAAAATGCAAATTCTGTCAGCCAGTCACTTGATTTATGCGGTTTTCCCGACTTCTCTCAAAGAAGACCACTGCCAGGCAGGGCCCTGGCAATAGCCGTTAGCGGCGCAGTATGGTCGTGGAACGCTCCCATTACCTACTGCCCAGGTCCGACCATGGCAAACAAGACCCTGCGCATCCTCATCGCCGACGCCCACCCGTGCCAGCGCTTGCAGTTGGAGCGGTTGCTCAACGGCCTGGGCTATTACCGGATTGCCCCGGTGGAGAGCTTTGAAGAGCTGCAGCGCCTGGTGCAGTGCGCCTTGCAGCCCTTCAACCTGTTGCTGGGCAATATCGAGCTGGCCAGCCACGCTGGGGTCGACCTGGCGCGGTTCTGTCGCGTCAGCACGCAGATCCAGCACGCGCTGCTCTACCACTCCAGCCAGTTGAAAGTGCCCGCAGTGCCGCCGGCCGAGCGCCAGGCGGTAAGCTTGAGCCTGCCCCAGGCCCCCGATATCGAGGCACTGGAAACATTCATGGCGATCATCGACACCCCGGTACTGGTCGGCCAGTTGCCGCTGCCGGATACCCTGGCCGGCAACAGAGCCAGGCCACGGCTGCGGGCCAATTTTGCGCACACGGTGTTCAACCGCTGACGGCGCATAGCGCAGGGCAACCGGGCAGGCATTTGTTATGCTCTTGCCCTTTGCCGATCTGCGGACCCTGCCATGACTGCCATCGATACCGCTCGCCCGCCCCGGTTCAGCCGCGGCGACCACCGGACCCTGGGCCTGGCGGCGCTGGGCGGCGCGCTGGAAATCTACGATTTCATCATTTTCGTGTTCTTCGCGCTGACCCTCAGCCAGCTGTTCTTCCCGCCGGAAATGCCGGAGTGGTTGCGCCTGCTGCAAAGCTTCGGGATTTTCGTCACCGGTTACCTGGCGCGGCCGCTGGGCGGCATCGTCATGGCTCACTTCGCCGACCACCTGGGCCGCAAGCGGGTGTTCAGCCTGAGCATTTTGATGATGGCGCTGCCGTGCCTGATGATCGGGGTAATGCCGACCTATGCCGAGATTGGTTACGCCGCGCCGCTGATCTTGCTGGCGTTGCGCATATTGCAGGGGGCTGCGGTCGGCGGCGAGGTACCCAGTGCCTGGACATTCGTTGCCGAACACGCACCGCCGGGGCGGCGGGGGTATGCCCTGGGTTTCCTGCAGGCCGGGTTGACCTTTGGCTATTTGCTGGGGGCACTGACCGCGACACTGTTGGCCCAGGCTTTCAGCGCCGAGGAAATTCTCGATTACGCCTGGCGTTACCCGTTCCTGCTCGGGGGCGTGTTTGGCGTGATCGGGGTGTGGTTGCGCCGTTGGCTGAGTGAAACGCCGGTATTTCTGGCCCTGCGCGAGCGCAAGGAGCAGCCGGTGAAATTCCCGTTGCGCCAGGTGCTGGGCGCGCATCGTGGGGCGTTGATTCCGGCTGCGCTGCTGACCTGCGTGCTGACCTCGGCGGTGGTGGTGCTGGTGGTGATTACGCCGACGGTCATGCAGCAGCGCTTCGGCATGTCCGCCGCGCACACGTTCGCGCTGAGCAGCGTAGGCATCGTCTTTCTCAACATCGGTTGTGTGCTTGCCGGCCTGCTGGTCGACCGCCTGGGCGCCTGGCGGGCGTTGATGATCTACAGCGCGCTGCTGCCGCTGGGCATCGCTGCGTTGTATGCAAGCCTGGTGGGGCAGTGGGGCATGACGTGGCTGGCTTATGCGTTGGCCGGGCTCTGCTGTGGGGTGGTGGGTGTGGTGCCGTCGGTCATGGTCGGGCTGTTCCCGGCGCAGATCCGGGTATCGGGTATTTCCTTCACCTACAACGTGGCCTACGCCTTGTGGGCCAGCACTACGCCGCTGGCGTTGATAGCCTTGATGCCGTGGAGCCCATGGGTGTGCGTTGGCTTCTGTCTGGTCATGGGCGCGGTGGGGCTGCTCACTGCCCGCTACTTTGGCCGCCGCGAACCTTCCGCGTTCGCGGCGGAGCCGATGCCGATCATGTGTGTCGACAAATGAACGAAAAAGCCCCCGGGCCGCGAGGCCAGGGGGCTTTTTCTTGCGGCAAGGGCGGGCTTACATGTTCGGGTAGTTCGGCCCGCCAGCGCCTTCAGGGGTGACCCAGGTGATGTTCTGGGCCGGGTCCTTGATGTCGCAGGTCTTGCAGTGCACGCAGTTCTGCGCGTTGATCTGGAAGCGCTTGTTGCCGTCTTCCTGGGTGACCACTTCGTACACGCCGGCCGGGCAGTAACGCTGGGCGGGCTCGTCGTACAGCGGCAGGTTGCTGGCGATCGGGATGCTCGGGTCGGTCAGCTTCAGGTGGCAGGGTTGTTCCTCTTCATGGTTGGTGCTGGAGAGGAATACCGAGCTGAGCTTGTCGAAGCTGAGCTTGCCGTCCGGTTTCGGGTAGTCGATTTTCTGCGAGTCGGCCGCCAGCTTGAGGCAGGCGTAGTCCGGCTTGGTGTCGTGCAGGGTAAACGGCAGCTTGCCGCCAAACCAGTTCTGGTCGACATAGTTGAAAGCACCCCCCAGCAGCGGGCCGAACTTGTGCAGTGCCGGGCCGAAGTTGCGGCTGGCGAACAGCTCTTCGTACAGCCAGCTGGCCTTGAACGCGCTGACGTAGCCGTCGAGCAGGTCGCCACCTTCACGCCCGGCAGCCAGGGCGTCAGCCACCGCTTCGGCGGCCAGCATGCCGGACTTCATTGCGGTATGGCTGCCCTTGATCTTCGAGAAGTTCAGGGTGCCGAGGTCGCACCCGATCAGCGCGCCGCCGTTGAAGACCATCTTCGGCAGGGAGTTCAGGCCGCCCTTGCAGATGGCGCGGGCGCCGTAGCTGATACGCTTGCCACCTTCGAGGTATTGGCTCATCACCGGGTGGTGCTTGAGGCGCTGGAATTCGTCGAAGGGCGACAGGTACGGGTTGGCATAGGACAGGTCGACGATCAGGCCGACCACCACCTGGTTATTTTCCAGGTGGTAAAGGAACGAGCCACCGGTGTTGTCCTTGGCCATCACATCCAGCGGCCAGCCAGCGGTATGCACCACCAGGCCTTGCTCGTGCTTGGCCGGGTCGATTTCCCAGATTTCCTTCAGGCCGATGCCGTAGTGCTGCACGTCGGCTTCGCTGTCGAGCTTGAAGCGCTTGATCAGCTGCTTGCCGATATGGCCACGGCAGCCTTCGGCGAACAGGGTGTACTTGGCGCGCAGTTCCATGCCGGGGGTATACAGGCCGTCCTTTGGCTTGCCTTCGCGGTCGACACCCAGGTCGCCGGTGACAATGCCGCGGACCACGCCGTTTTCATCGAACAAGGCTTCCTGGGCGGCGAAGCCGGGGTAGATTTCCACGCCCAGGTTCTCGGCCTGCTGGGCCAGCCAGCGGCACAGGTTGCCCAGCGAAATGATGTAGTTGCCCTGGTTGTGCATGGTTTTGGGCACGAACAGGTCGGGCACTTTGGTCGAGCTGCCGGCGTCTTTGAGCACGTAGATATCGTCGCGCTTCACTTCGGTGTTCAGTGGCGCGCCCAGTGCCTTCCAGTCGGGGAACAGCTCGTTCAGCGCGCGGGGCTCGAACACCGCACCGGAGAGGATGTGAGCACCGACTTCGGAGCCTTTTTCCACCACGCAGACGCTGATTTCGCTACCGGTTTCGGCGGCCTTCTGCTTCAGGCGGCAGGCGGCGGACAGGCCCGCCGGGCCGGCGCCGACGATGACCACGTCGAATTCCATGTATTCGCGTTCCACAGGTTCTCTCCTACTCATCAAGGCTCGTGCTGTTGCTGGGTCTTATGGGTGCATGCGCGCAGTGGCTCGTCACGGGAGCGAAACTGTAGCTGCGCAACTGACGGACTACACCGTTTTGTCTTGGCCGCGCATTATATCTACACCACTTGGCGGGTCCAATACAAACGTTTGTTTGAATTTGCCGCAGGCCAGTAAAATCACAGGCGTGCGGCTGGAGGGTGACCGATTTGCCGTATTGACCGGATTGGGTGTTACGGTCAAGATACGAGCGGTTTTACGTTCGCCGTAGGCTTGCAGCCGGGCGCAGGTACACCTCTAAAGACCAGGTGTGGAGCAGGGTTTTGCGGGCTTAGGCCGGTTTGTAGTGGAGTTTACACGCCACGACAGGAAATGACCCGTGAGTATTTGTCGCAATGGTCCGAACAAGACTGTTCGGTCACTGTGAAGATGCCGCTTCCCGGTACGTTTTTAGAGGTGCCCTTGTACCCACGCGCATCGCAGGGCTTTGCCCCAGGCGACTATCTATTCACCGGAGAGTAACGAGGAATCCATGAAGGTTCTTGTAGCTGTCAAACGAGTGGTCGACTACAACGTCAAGGTTCGCGTCAAAGCGGACAACTCCGGCGTCGACCTTGCTAACGTCAAGATGTCCATGAACCCCTTCTGCGAAATCGCCGTGGAAGAAGCCGTACGCCTGAAAGAGAAGGGCGTTGCCAGCGAGATCGTGGTCGTTTCGGTCGGTCCGACCACTGCCCAGGAACAACTGCGCACCGCCCTGGCCCTGGGCGCCGACCGCGCCATCCTGGTCGAAGCCGCCGATGAACTGAACTCCCTGGCCGTGGCCAAGGCGCTCAAGGCCGTTGTCGACAAGGAGCAGCCACAGCTGATCATCCTCGGCAAACAAGCCATCGACAGCGACAACAACCAGACCGGCCAGATGCTGGCTGCGCTGACCGGCTACGCCCAGGGCACTTTCGCCTCCAAGGTGGAAGTGGCCGGCGACAAGCTGAATGTCACCCGTGAAATCGACGGTGGCCTGCAGACGGTTGCCCTGAACCTGCCTGCGATCGTCACCACCGACCTGCGCCTGAACGAGCCACGCTACGCGTCGCTGCCGAACATCATGAAGGCCAAGAAAAAGCCGCTGGAAACCCTTGCGCCAGCCGCGCTGGGCGTTTCCCTCGCCTCCACCAACAAAACCGTGAAAGTTGAAGCCCCGGCTGCCCGCAGCGCGGGTATCAAGGTCAAGTCGGTGGCCGAACTGGTCGAGAAGCTGAAGAACGAAGCGAAGGTAATCTAAATGACTATCCTGGTTGTCGCTGAATACGAAAACGGTGCCGTAGCCCCGGCCACCCTGAACACCGTTGCCGCTGCCGCCAAGATCGGTGGCGATGTGCATGTGCTGGTCGCTGGCCAGAACATTGGCGGCGTTGCCGAAGCCGCTGCCAAGATCGCTGGCGTGGCCAAGGTCCTGGTTGCCGATAACGCAGCTTATGCCCACGTGCTGCCTGAGAACGTGGCGCCGCTGATTGTCGAGCTGGCCAAGGGTTACAGCCACGTGCTGGCCCCGGCCACCACCAATGGCAAGAACGTCCTGCCGCGGGTTGCTGCGCTGCTGGATGTCGACCAGATCTCCGAGATCATCTCGGTCGAGTCCGCCGACACCTTCAAACGCCCGATCTACGCCGGTAACGCCATTGCCACCGTGCAATCGAGCGCGGCCATCAAGGTGATCACCGTGCGTACCACCGGCTTTGACGCCGTGGCCGCCGAAGGCGGTTCGGCTGCCATCGAGGCGGTCGGTGCCGCGCACGATGCCGGTATCTCGGCGTTCGTTGGCGAAGAGTTGGCCAAGTCCGACCGCCCAGAGTTGACTGCCGCCAAAATCGTCGTTTCCGGCGGCCGTGGCATGGGTAACGGTGACAACTTCAGCCACCTGTACAGCCTGGCCGACAAGCTCGGTGCTGCTGTGGGTGCCTCGCGCGCCGCCGTCGACGCCGGCTTCGTGCCCAACGACATGCAGGTCGGCCAGACCGGCAAGATCGTCGCGCCGCAGCTGTACATCGCTGTGGGCATTTCCGGTGCGATCCAGCACCTGGCCGGCATGAAGGACTCCAAGGTGATCGTTGCGATCAACAAGGACGAAGAAGCGCCGATCTTCCAGGTGGCTGACTACGGGCTGGTCGCGGACCTGTTCGAAGCGGTGCCAGAGCTGGAAAAGCTGGTCTGATCCGCCTGCTTCACTTATAAAGAACCCGGCCCCGTTACAGGGGCCGGGTTTTTTTATGGCCGGTTACGGGTCAATCGCGATACAAGGAGTGAGCAATGGTGCTGCGTAAAGCAGGCAGGGTGCTGGCATGCATGGCGGTCTTGGTTGCGCCACCGGCCATGGCGGCAGGCAAGTGCGAACGCCTGGTAGCAACCGGCAGCCCTGATGCGCCGCCCTATTCGTGGCAGGACCCGAAAAACCCGCAGCACCTGATCGGTGCCAACGTCGACCTGCTGCGTCAGGTGGCTGGCGAGCTGGGGGTGAAGGTGGAGGTGCTCAGTGCCGGGCGTCGCGAACAGGCACTGCAAGAGGTTCGCAGCGGCCGCATGGACCTGCTGATCGACACGCCGATGCAGGTGGAGCAACTGACTGCGCTGGACTATATCCACCCCCCGTTGCAGCTGAACGAGTACCTGGTGTGGACGCGGCACGATGCGCAACTGACCATCGATGGCCCGGCCGACCTGGCCCGCTACCAGGGTAGTCTTTCCGAGCGTGCGCGCCTGACGCCGGCCTTTACTGCGTTCGCCAAGGCGCAACTGAAGCTGGTGCCTGCGCAGAACCTTACTCAAGCGTTCCAGAAACTGGTGCTCGGCCAGGTGGATTACGTGCTGGCTGGCCGCTATGCCGGTATGGCCATGGCCCAGAGCCTGGGCATGAGCAATGACCTGATTGCGCGGGGTTTGCCGGTCGACCGCCCAGGCTTGTACTTGGCGCTGTCGCACAATTCCGCGTGCAATGACAGTTGGTTGCGTGGGCAATTGGCGAAAAAACTGACAGAATTGCCGATCTCCGGTGCATCCGAAGCGGTACTGCAACGTAATGTCGAGCGCTGGAAAGCGCAGTTGCAGGTGCCGGCGGACGCCCCCAAACACTAGGAAGATTGCGTGAGAACCCAACCACTGATCCTTGCCCTGGCCGTGCTCGGCCTGGCGGGCTGCGCCAATGACCCGGCCCCTAACGAGCAGATGCGTATTTCCGAACAGGCGCTGGAGCAGGCCAGGGCCGTCGGTGCAACCGACCAGGTCGAATCGCTGAAACTGGCCGAAGACAAGTTGGCGCGGGCCAGGACCAACATGCTGACCGAAGACTACCGCGATGCGCGCATGCGCGCCGAGCAGGCGGAACTGGACGCGCGTTTTGCCGAGGCCCAGGTGCTGAACCAGAAGAGTGAAGAGCAGTTGCAGTTGTTGCAGTCGCGGGTGCAGCGCCTGCGCAAGCAGCTGGAGGTGCAGCCATGAACCGTCACGCACCCTTCGCCGTACTGGCACTGCTGGCCCTGGCGGCAGGCCTGCAGGGTTGCGCCAGCCAGCGCAGCAGCGCGGCGCTTGAGCAAGCCAGCGCCGCCTTCCAGAAGGTCAAGGACGATTCCGACGTGTTGCGCAGCGCGCCGCGTGACGTGATTCGTGCGGGCGAGTCGCTGGCGCGCGCCGAGCGCTTGTCCAGCTACATCGGCACCGGCTCCGATGTGCGCCATTACGCTTACCTCAGCCAGCGCTACAGCGAAATTGCCGGTGAGCATGCCAAGCTGGCGCTGAACCAGGAGCGCCAGGCCAAGCTGGACCTGGAGCGCCAGCGTTTGCAGCTGGCTTTGCGCGAGGCCAAGCTGGCCAGCGTGCAGCAGCAAGGCAAATGGGTCGAGGCGCAAATTGCCGCGCTGGCCTCGGAGCAAGCCGACCGCGGCCTGGTAATGACCTTGGGTGACGTGCTGTTCGACACCGGCAGTGCCAACCTGAAAAACACCGCCAGCCGAACCGTGCTCAAGCTGGTGCAGTTCCTGCAGCTCAACCCACACCGGGTGGTACGCATCGAGGGCTATACCGACAGCACGGGTACACCTGAAGAAAACCTCAAGCTGTCGCACGACCGGGCTCAGTCCGTTGCCGACATGCTGGTGGACCTTGGTGTCGACGAAAAGCGCCTGCAGGTCGAAGGCTACGGCGACCAGTACCCGATCGAGGCCAATGCCTCGGAGCGGGGTAGGGCGCAGAACCGCCGGGTCGAGATTGTGTTTTCCGACGACAAGGGCAGGCTCGCGCCGGCGCGTTGAGCGTGAGTGTTCGGCTCGGTGCGGGCGGCGCTGGATCTCGCAGGCGCTGAAGATGCAGTGGCGAGCACACCATCTGTCCCGGTACACTTCGCAACTGTTACGGTATCCTCTACTGTCAGTGAGTCGCACAAGAACAACGAGCCCGTCCGCGCGTCGAGATCCCGCCATGACCAACCTGCTGCTGTACCAGCGTATCGCCCAGCAACTGGCCGATGACATCCGTCGCGGCGTCTACCAGCCAGGCGAGCGGGTACCCTCCGTACGCAAGATGAGCGCGCAGCTCAACGTCAGCCATGCCACGGTGCTGCAGGCCTACGCCAACCTCGAAGACCAGGGCCTGATCCGTGCGCGGCCGCAGTCCGGCTACTATGTGCACCAGACCCCGGCCCTGACCGCCCCGACCCCGGATATCGCCAGGGTCGAGCGCCCAGGCCTGGTCACACGTGCCAGCATCATCCAGCAGGTATTGACCGAGGCCCGCCGCGACGGTGTGTTCCCGTTCGGTGCTGCCGTGCCGCATGTGGATTATCTGCCAGTGCGCGCGCTGCACCAGCAAATCGCCAAAGTGACACGCTTCCACAGCCCGCGCGCCTTCAGCTACATGTTCAGCCCAGGGTTCGAGCCGCTGCGCCGGCAAATTGCCATTCGCATGCGCGATGCCGGTGTGATCGTCGACCCGCGTGAGGTGATCGTGACCCACGGCTGTGTCGATGCCTTGCAGATGTCGTTACGGGTGCTGACCCGCCCCGGGGACCTGATCGCCGCCGAGTCGCCGACCTATTACGGTTTGCTGCAACTGGCGGACCTGCTGGGTTTGAAAGTGATCGAGATCCCCAGCGACCCGTCCACGGGGATCAGCCTCGAAGCCTTGCAACTGGCGGCAAACCAGTGGTCGATCAAGGCCTTGGTGTTGACTGCGCGGCTGAGCAACCCGCTGGGCGGTACGGTGCCGGAAGAGCGGCAAAAGCAGCTGCTGCGCCTGGCGTCGGACTTCGATATCCAGATCATCGAGGACGACATCTATGGCGAATTGATGTTCGAGCAGGGCAAGAGCAAGGCACTGAAAGCCTTCGATCGGCTGGACCGGGTGATCTACTGTTCGAGCTTCTCCAAAACCTTGTCTCCCGGGGTGAGGGTTGGCTGGATGATCGCCGGGCGTTACCAGGACGAGATACAGCGCCTGCAAACTTTCACCACCCATTCAGCCTGCAGCGTGACCCAGATGGGCGTGGCAGCGTACCTGGAAAATGGCGGCTACGACCGGCAGCTGCGCTATATCCGCCAGGAGTACCGCAAGAACCTCACTGCCTACCAGCTGGCGGTGCAGCAGCACTTCCCCGAAGGTACCCAGATGACCCGGCCTACCGGGGGGTTTATCCTCTGGGTGAGCCTGCCTGGGCGGGTGAATACGCAAGAGCTGCATGTGCGTGCTTTGGAGCAGGGCATCAGTATTGCCCCGGGGTTGATATTCAGTAACACGGAACAGTTCAACCACTGCATCCGCCTCAACTGCGGTATTCCGTGGAACAAGGAGGCAGAGCGGGCGGTCATGACCTTGGGCTTGCTGGCACAGCAGCTGTGCCGCGAGCCTGCGCTCACACTTTTGTGAGGGTTGCCAGCAGCCCGCGGAACAGGGAGCATACGAGCCTTTACAGCGGGGCTGTCCATTTGCCATGAATGCATTACGTCGTTTTGTTCTGATTCTGTGCCTTGCGGCCCCGTGCTGCACCGTCGCGGGCCTGGCTTTCGCTGCGCAGCCGGCGCAGGCCCAGCAGGCACAGACAAAAAACGCCGCCAAGCCTGCGCAGAAGCCGGTAGTCCGCAAAGCCCCTGCCAAGAAAGCAAAACCGCGAAGCAAGGCAGTTGCCAAGCCTTTGCCCAAAGCAAAGTTGGACTTGAGCCTGCCCACCGACCTGGTCGACAACCTTGAGCCAGACGTAGGGACACCTTCGCCGATCCAGCGCCGCAAACCGCTGCTGCCCCCTATGTTCCGGGACAAGCCGGAAGCCGACGACAGCCCGTTCCAGCTCAATGGCCGCTTGATCAACAATGAAATGCAGCTGCAACTGCGCAATGACAGCCGCCGTGAAGTGGAAGGTGCGGCCATCGATTTCGAGTACCGGCAGTAAGGGGCAAACTGACTGCCGGGTCATGTCATTTTTCATCGTGCCAGCAATTTCAAACACCTGTTTGGGCGGGTACTATCCAGGGGCGTTCGTCCCGTTACTTGTTTCAGGGAGTCCTGAGTTTGGTGAATCGCCATGAACTGCCGTGAGGGCTGCGGTGCCTGCTGCATTGCCCCGTCCATCACCTCTGCCATGCCGCGCATGCCCAATGGCAAGCCAGCTGGCGAGCGCTGCCTGCACCTGACGGCGGCCAACCTCTGCGACCTGTTCGGCAAGCCTGAGCGGCCAGCAGTGTGTGGCGGGTTCAAGGCAGATGTCGAGGTGTGTGGCAGTGACCGTGACGAAGCGATCAGGATTCTTGGCTGGTGGGAGCAGATGACGGCGGCGTGAAAGGCTGGATCTTCGACAACAAGGATAAACATGATGAGATCGTTAAAGCGTATTGCACTGCTGTGTGGCGTGGGTGTTCTGCTTTCGCCGGCGGCCTGGGCCGAGAACTGGCAAGTGGCCAAGGACGACGAGGGCATCAAGGTGTCCCTCAGCGAAGTCCCTGGCTCCAAGTACAAGGCCTATCGCGGGGTGACCGTGATCAAGGCGCCGCTGGCCAAGGTCGAGGCACTGCAGGAAGACGCGGCCGGGGCATGTGCATGGATCCACGAATGCAAATCGCAGAAGCTGCTCAAGCATGAAGGTAACCAGAGCTGGACCTACACCCAGTTCAATACGCCATGGCCGGTGACGCCGCGCGATTCGGTGCTGCATATCACCACTGTCAAGGAGGCTGATGGCAGCGTCACCCGCAACCTGAAAGAAGAGCCGACCTACCTGCCGGAAGAGAAGGGCTTCGTGCGGGTGGCTAAAGTCGAAGGGTTCTGGAAGCTGGTGCCCAAGGGCGACACCACCGAAGTGACCTACCAGGTGCATACCGAGCCGGGTGGCAGCGTGCCGGCGATGGTCGCCAACAAGTTCGTGGTGGATTCGCCGTTCAATACCCTCAAACAGCTGCGTGAACGGGCTGAGAAAAACTGAGGCTCGCACTGCCTGTAGCGCCTTCAGGTGATGGCGCTACAGGTGGCACCGGCGTCAATAAAAGAACGCCATTATTTGAGCGTTGCTGGAAGTTTGACAGCATAAATTTTTGGGCTTAGATTCAAACTCAGTGAGCCATTTCCTGCCCCCTCTCGTGCTCACGCCAACTATAAAAAACGTGCTGCGTTTTTCTTCTGCTTTATAACTTCAAGACCTACGCCTTACCCACTTGTACCTCTGCGCTTGCGGGCCGTTTTGTCCTCGGTCTGTGCAAGGGCGAGCACTTGCCTATTGATTTTCATCCGCCGCGTGTGTGGGAGATATCATCGTGCATGCTAATCGACTTTCGTTATTGCCCCGGATCGCCGGGTACGGTGTATTGGCTTTCATGGGCTGGTTGCTGTTTTCGACATTGTTCATGCCGTTATTGTCGTCATCGGCAACCCGGGCCATTCTCAATGCACCGGTCATTCTGCTGACCACGCCCATCGATGGCGTGGTGCGTACCTTGAATATTCAGCCAGGCACCACGTTCACCACGGGCCAGGATATCGCAACCATCGAGAACCCCCGGGCGGAACAGGAAACGCTGCTGGGCTTGCAGACACGCCGGCTCACCTTGCAGCAGCAATTGGCGGCCATGGCCAGCCAGGCCGAACACGACCGCAAGTACTACAACGCACTGGAGATCACCAGCCAGCAGTACCAGGATGCCTATGAGGTGCGCAAGCGCTACGCGCAGAAGGCCCTGAAGGCTGAGAGCGGGGCGGCTGGCGCACGCCTGGCCGATGCCCGGGAAACACTGGCACGTAACCTTGAGCTGTTTCGCCAGGGCGCGGTGAGCGAGGCCGTCGTGGCCAGTTCCCGGGCGCAACTGGCCTCATTGCAGGCCGATGCCGAGACCATTCGCTCGCGGGTACACATCAACGATGGTGATCTTAATGCGGCCAAGGACCAGGTGTACCTGGACCCCGAGCAATTGCGCATGTTCGACCTCAAGTCGCAGATGACCACGCTGAAACTTAGCCTGGATAATCTGGAACGCAACCGGGTAACCCTCGAAGAAGAACTTACCCACCTCGACCAGTTGATAGAAAGTGAGCAAAACCGGGTGCAGATGATGGCGGCTTATAATGTGGTGGCGTATGCATCCGGAACCGTGCAGGAGTTGATCGCCCCGCAAGGCACGCAAGTACGGGCGGGCGCAACGCTATTGCGCGCTACCAATTGCAGTCAAAGTTATGTTATTGCGGTATTCCCGGAGCGAATGGCCAGCCGGATCGACCGGGATAGCGAACTGCAAGTATCGATCCGCGGTGTCGCGCAACCGCTGAAAGCCAAAGTCGTGCAGTTGTTGTCCAGCCCGACCGATGTACAAAGCAGCAATTACAGTGTGCCGTTTCCTTATGCCGAGCAGAACTCGGTCTATGTGGTGGGTACGTTCGACAACAACTTGCCGGCCGATGAGCGCCTGTTGACCTGCAACCCCGGCAACTGGGTGACCGCGACGGTATCGCGATGAACGGCTGGGTGCTTTTTGCCGGTGTGCTCGGGCTGGTGCTGGGCAGCCAGGCCATGGCCCTGGAGCCTCGGGCCCGCCTGCAGCACATGACCTGCGCAGGCATCGGGCAGGCGGTGGCGGCTCAAGGCCAAGGGCCGTTGCTGCTGGCCAGCTATCCGCAGCAACCGGGGCGGCCTGCCGTGCCTGGCGTGCTGCAAGGCGTGGCATTCACCTACGACAACGCGTTGGCCAGCATCGCCTTGTTTGCCTGCGGCAATGCCCCAGCTGCCCGACAAATTGCCGACGCTTTGGCCTATGCCATCGATCACGACCCTGAGTACCGCGATGGCCGGGTGCGCAATGCCTACGCCGCTGGCCCGCTGCAGGCCGCACCTGTGCGGCTGCCGGGCTACTGGAGCGATGAGCGTGCTGCATGGAGCCAGGATGCGTACCAGGTGGGCAGTGCGACCGGTAATCAGGCGTGGGCAGCGCTGGCGTTGCTGGAGGCTTATCGGCACAGCGGTGAAGCGCGTTATTTGCAGGCGAGCAGAAAGGTGCTCGACTGGGCCCGGCGCACCACCTTCGACAAGGGGCCACCGGCAGGCTTCAATGGGGGCATTTACGGGTTCGCCGCTGCCCCGCAGGTGCAAACCTGGAAGTCCACTGAGCATAACGTCGATCTGGCGGCAGCCTGGGCCTCGTTGGCGCGGCTGGACAACGATAGCGAAGCTGGCCGGCAGGCGCGCATCGCCCGCGGCTTCGTCGAGGCCCACTGGGATGCCGGCCAAGGCCGGTTCCTGATCGGTACCTTGCCCGATGGCCGAACACCGCAGACGCAGCAGTCGGGCCTGGATGCGCAGATCTGGCCGCTGATTGCCATTGCCGACGCACCGCAGCAGTGGCTGCAGGCACTGACGTTCGTGGAGCGGGCCCATGGTTTCGCTCAGGGCTATGGCTTCAAGCAGGACCCTGACGGTATCTGGACCGAAGGCACGGCGCAGGTGGCGGCCGTTGCCAGCCTTCGCGGCCTGGCGCCCCTGGCGCAGCCATTGTGGCCGTTGTTGCTGGCGCAACAGGCTGGCGATGGCTGGCTGTACGCCACCCCGGAGGCACAGGTCAGCACGGGGCTGAGCGTGGGGCCGGACTCGACCCATGACGATTTCCTGTACTTCCACCTGCCCCATTTGGGCGCCACGGCATGGGCGGCGATCGCTGCCACCGGCGTCAACCCTTTCACTGGCGATTACAAGGCCCACTGACATGCAAGCACTGGACTCGACACAACTGCTGCAAATCAACCTGTGGACGCTGGCCATCGTGGTTCTGCTGAGTTGCATGGCCCACCGCGAGCAATGGCTGGCGCGCCTGCTGTTCGGCGCGCTGACCGCGGCACTGCTGGTCAGGTACGTGGCCTGGCGCTTCGCCGACACCTTGCCTGACAGCCGCGCGGGGTTCGCCACGGTATGGGCTTATGGCTTCCTGTTCTTCGAGTTGTTGGGCATTGCCTACACCTTGTTTTCGATCATGGTGATGTGCCGGCGCAGCGATCACCGCCACGCCGCGGACGCTGGCGAGCAGCGCTTGCGCGCGATGGGGGCCGAGGCGCCGGCGGTCGATGTGTTCATCTGCACCTACAACGAAGGGCTCGAGGTTCTGGAGAAGACCATCATTGCCGCGCAGGCCATGGACTACCCCAACTTCACCCTCTGGGTGCTGGATGACACGCGGCGGGACTGGCTGCGCGACTACTGCGCGAGCATGGGGGTGCGTTACACGCGGCGCGATGACAACCTGCACGCCAAGGCGGGCAATCTGAACAACGGCCTGCGCCAGTCGGCAGCCAGTACCAACGCGCCGTACATACTGGTGCTGGATGCAGACTTCGCCCCGCAGCGGCCGATTCTGCTGCGGACCTTGGGGCTGTTCCAGGACCCTGAGGTCGGGTTGGTGCAGACCCCGCAGTTCTACTACAACCCGGACCCTATCCAGCATAACCTGGGGTCGGCAAACAGCTGGGTGGATGAGCAACGGGTATTTTTCGATGTGTTCCAGCCTGCCAAGGATGCCTGGAATGCAGCGTTCTGCGTGGGCACGTCGTTCGTGGTGCGGCGTGATCTGGTCGAGCGCATGGGTGGTTTTCCCACGGGGTCGGTCTGTGAGGACATCTACACGTCCTACCGCCTGATGCAGATGGGCTACATCACCCGCTGGCTGAACGAGCGTTTGTCCATCGGGCTGTCTGCCGAGGGCCTGACCGAGTACATCAACCAGCGCGGCCGCTGGTGCCTGGGGACGATCCAGGTGGCCTTGCTGCGCCAGGGGCCGCTGTTCGGTCGCGGCTATGGCCTGAACGATCGCCTGCATTACCTGCACGGCCTGCTGCATTGGTGCTCCAAGCCTTTCATCCTGATGATGCTGGTGTCGCCGGTGCTGTATTGGTATTTCGGCATTGCCGGTTTCTATGCAACGCCGGCAGCGTTTCTGGCCTTCGGCATGCCGGCGCTGATCGCCTATTGGGGTTACAGCACCTGGGTGACCGGGCGGCGCTCACTGCCGATCTTCACCGAGGTGACGCAGATCGTTTGCGCATTGGCGGTGACCGCGACCCTGATCAGTGCTGCGATTCGCCCGTTCGGACGGCCTTTCAAGGTGACGGCCAAAGGCCTGGACCGCTCCCAGACCCAGGTGCACTGGAAGCTGTTCGGGTTTTTCCTGGCCTTGAGTGCGTTGGCGCAGGTCGGCGCAATCACGGCGATCAGCACTGCCAGCCGACTGGACGGCAATATGGTGTTCAACCTGAGCTGGACGGTGCTGGTGCTGCTGTACAACCTGGCGACACTGGTGGCCTGCGTTGATCGGCCGCGGCTACACGGCGAGGAGCGCTTTCCGTTTGCTCGGCCCACCCAGCTGCGCCTGGGCACCGGTACGCTGGGTGGGCAACTGGTCGATATCTCGATCAGCGGGGCGGCGTTCGAGGGCGCCATGGCCGGCGAGGTGCCGTGCGGCAGGCGTGGCCAGGTATGGGTGGACAAGGTCGGCTGGCTGGGGGCAGAGGTGGTACGCCGGGATGGCAGCCAACGGCTGGGGCTGCGCTTCGTGGCGGTGCATGAGGCGCAGCGGCGCGCGCTGATCACCAGGCTGTTCAGCCAGGCCAATCCCAATGTGGCCAGCACGGCGCAACCCGCCACTGCGTTCTTCACCCTGCTGCGCCGGGCGCTGCTGGGCGAAGGCGACTGGCGCCTGCGGCTGGTGCGCCGGCCGCGGCAGGCGCCCATCGCCGGCGCGCGGGTGGCGGTGAAGCGCCGCAGCGCCCAGCCGGCCGCCCTGCAGGCTTCCAGCGGCCCTCTCGGCGTGCTGGCTCAACTGCGTGCCTTGATGAACAGCGTTTGGTGAGGGAAGGGCCCATGACTAGACCCCTGCACTGTGTGATGTTGGCCGCTCAACTGTCTTTGGCCGGCTGTTCGCTCGAGCCTGCCTACGAGACACCGGCGTCCCCCATGGACACCGGCTGGCCGGATAGCGTCGAGGCGGGCTGCTGTGATCCGCGAAACGCTTTCGACCCGGATTGGCGAGCGTTCGTCAGTGACAGCCGCTTGCGCCGGTTGATCGAGTTGGCCCTGGTCGACAACCGTGACTTGCAGCAAGCTGCAGCCAGCGTGGCGCAGGCCAGGGCAGGCTATCAGGGCGCCGCGGCAGCGCTGTACCCCAGCCTGGGCGTCGACACCTATGCTGGACGCGCAAAGTTGCCGGCGCTGGAGCAAACCCCCGGGGGCGGCTCCAGCGCCGGCAGTGTGGCCAACACCTTCCAGGCCACCGTGGGGTTTACGGCCTATGAGCTGGACTTCTTCGGCCGGGCGCGAAGCCAGGCCCATGCGGCCGAGGCGCGCTTTCATGCCACGCTGGCCGATTACCAGGCTGCACGCATGGCCTTGATCGGCGAAGTGGCCGGGACCTGGCTGACGCTCAAGGCCAATCAGAGCTTGCTTGGGCTGGCAGAGCGCACATTCGAATCCCAGCAGCATTACGGGCAATTGCTGCGTTCCAGTTTCAACCTGGGTTCGACCGCACGCATCGATGTCCATCAAGCCGATGCCATCACCAACACTGCTGCCGTGCAAGTCAGTACCTACCGGATGCAAGTGGCGCAGAACCTCAATGCGTTGCGGGTGCTGGTAGGGCAAACGGTACCGGCCTGGCTGTTGCCGGAGGGCCAGCTTGGGGCGCAGATGGCGACAGCCGATGTACCCGCCGGGGTGCCTTCAAGCCTGCTTGAGCGGCGGCCCGACATTCGGGCGGCGCAGGCTCAGCTGCGCGCTGCCAATGCAGAAATCGGCAGTGCGCGGGCCGCCTATTTCCCCAGCTTTTCGTTGACAGGCGCGCTGGGTAGCCTGAGTGGGGACTTTTCGCGGCTGCTGACAAGCCCGGCACAGTTCTGGAACCTGGCGGCGCTCGGTTCGCTGACATTGCTCGATGCCGGCCAGCGCAGGGCAGGGGTGGATGCCACTTGGGCCCAATACGACCAGCGTGTGGCTGCTTACGAGCAGACCGTGCTCAACGCCTTCCGTGAAGCGGCCAATGCGTTGAATGCGCGGCAGGAGATGCTGCCGCAGGTCGCGGCCCAGCGGCAGCTGGTCGAGGACTATGAACAAGCCTACCGGCAGTCGCGGCTTCGTTTCGAGGCGGGTCTGGACAGTTACTTCTCGACCATGGACGCCCAGCGCTCGCTGTTCGGTGCGCAGCAGCGTTGGCTGGAGCTGGAGCTGGCGCGCGAGATCAACCAGGTGAACCTGTTCAAGGCGCTCGGGGGTGGCTGGTCACCGGGGCCGACGGCAATCGTGGGCAGTGCTGCGCAAGTCGCACGGTAGTTGGCCAGGGTGGCTGATGCGGGTCGCCGGGGAGGGGATGAGTCATGCCTCTGGGCCGCGCGGCACCAGGCGTGCGCGCGGCCCAGGGGGCTGGCCGGGGGGGCTGGAGCGTTACCCGATCAAGTCTTACTTGCGGTCGCCGAGGGCAACGATGTCGCGCTTCTGCTCGCCGGTGTACAGCTGGCGCGGACGGCCGATCTTGTACGGGCTGGAGAGCATTTCCTTCCAGTGCGAAATCCAGCCCACGGTACGTGCCAGGGCGAAGATCACGGTGAACATGCTGGTTGGAATGCCGATCGCCTTGAGGATGATCCCCGAGTAGAAGTCGACGTTCGGGTACAGCGAGCGCTCGATGAAGTACGGATCGGTCAGTGCGATCTCTTCCAGGCGCATGGCCAGCTCCAGCTGCGGGTCGTTCTTGATGCCCAGTTCGCGCAGTACTTCATCGCAGGTCTGTTTCATCACGGTGGCGCGCGGGTCACGGTTCTTGTAGACGCGGTGACCGAAGCCCATCAGCTTGAACGGGTCGTTCTTGTCCTTGGCCTTGGCGATGAAGGTGTCGATGTTCGAGACATCGCCGATTTCATCGAGCATGGTCAGTACGGCTTCGTTCGCACCGCCGTGCGCCGGGCCCCACAGGGCAGCGATGCCCGCGGCGATACAGGCGAACGGGTTGGCACCCGACGAGCCGGCCAGGCGCACGGTGGAGGTGGAGGCGTTCTGCTCATGGTCGGCATGGAGGATGAAGATCCGGTCCATTGCCTTGGCCAGTACCGGGCTGATCGGTTTGATCTCGCACGGGGTGTTGAACATCATGTGCAGGAAGTTTTCCGCGTACGACAGGTCGTTGCGCGGGTACATCATCGGCTGGCCCATGGAGTACTTGTAAACCATTGCCGCCAGGGTCGGCATCTTGGCGACCAGGCGCACCGCGGAGATTTCGCGGTGTTGCGGGTTATTGATATCCAGGGAGTCGTGGTAGAACGCCGACAGGGCGCCGACCACACCGCACATGACCGCCATCGGGTGGGCATCGCGGCGGAAACCGTTGAAGAACGACTTCAGCTGCTCGTGAACCATGGTGTGGTTTTTCACGGTGCTGACGAACTGCGCCTTCTGCTCGGCATTCGGCAGTTCGCCGTTGAGCAGCAGGTAGCAGGTTTCGAGGTAGTCGGATTGCTCGGCGAGCTGTTCGATCGGGTAGCCGCGGTGCAGCAGGATCCCTTTGTCGCCGTCAATGTAGGTGATCTTCGACTCGCACGAGGCGGTCGCCATGAAACCAGGGTCGAAGGTGAAGTGACCAGTGGCCCCTAACCCGCGGACGTCGATTACATCAGGACCAACGGTGCCGGTTAAAATGGGCAGCTCGACGGGGGCAGCGCCCTCGATGACCAACTGCGCTTTTTTGTCAGCCATGTGGCCTCCTATTAATGCTTGAAATCATCAGACAGACCCCCCACGCAGGGCCCGCACCACTATAGAGGGATAAATTCAGATGTCAATTTGCCTAAAGGCTTGTTGAATCAGGCATTCAAGCCTGATTTTTCCCGAAATTCTCGCCCATTTACGCCTTTTGTTCATTAAAGGCAATGCGCTATTTGGGCTACCCCGTCACGTTGTCATAAGCAGCCTAACTGTCTATACTCGGCACCCGACCGCCAGGGGCTTGCAAGCCCGAACTGCTGGGGGTCGCCGTTCCCTGGGTGGTGGGTACCTGACCAGTACACTTACCAACAACTTTGCCCTGATTCGCTAGGGGCTCTTCAGTGTGAAAAAAGCCGTGAAAAGCCAACGACCTGTAAACCTAGACCTAAGGACCATCAAGCTCCCTGTCACTGCGTACACGTCCATCCTGCACCGTATCTCCGGCGTCATCCTGTTCATCGGCCTTGCCATCATGCTTTATGCACTGGGCAAATCGCTGGGTTCCGAGGAAGGCTTCGGCGAGGTGAAGGCGTGTCTGACCAGCCCGCTGGCCAAGTTCGTGACCTGGGGGCTGTTGTCTGCCCTGCTTTATCACCTCGTGGCAGGTGTTCGTCACCTGATCATGGACATGGGCATCGGCGAGACGCTGGAAGGCGGCAAGCTGGGCTCGAAAATCGTGATCGTCATCTCCGTGGTGCTGATCGTTCTGGTGGGAGTTTGGGTATGGTAACCAATGTCACGAACCTGTCGCGTTCGGGCCTCTATGACTGGATGGCGCAGCGCGTATCTGCGGTCGTTCTCGCGGCTTATTTCATCTTCCTGATCGGCTACGTGGTCGCCCACCCAGGCATCGACTACACCCAGTGGCATGGTCTGTTCTCCAACAACGCGATGCGAATCTTCAGCTTGCTGGCCCTCGTTGCCCTCGGCGCTCACGCCTGGGTCGGCATGTGGACCATTGCTACCGACTACCTGACGCCTATGTCGTTCGGCAAGTCGGCAACTGCGATTCGTTTCCTGTTCCAGGCGGTGTGCGGCGTTGCGATGTTCGCTTACTTCGTCTGGGGTGTGCAGATTCTCTGGGGTATCTGATTCATGGCTAGCATTCCAACCATTTCTTTCGACGCCATCATCATCGGTGGCGGCGGCGCCGGCATGCGTGCTGCGCTGCAACTGGCTCAAGGCGGCCACAAGACTGCCGTAGTCACCAAGGTCTTCCCGACCCGTTCGCACACTGTATCCGCCCAGGGTGGCATCACCTGCGCCATCGCTTCGGCCGACCCGAACGACGACTGGCGCTGGCACATGTACGATACCGTCAAGGGTTCCGACTACATCGGTGACCAGGACGCTATCGAATACATGTGTCAGGAAGGCCCGGCTGCCGTGTTCGAGCTGGACCACATGGGCCTGCCGTTCTCGCGTACCGAAACCGGCCGTATCTACCAGCGCCCGTTCGGTGGCCAGTCCAAGGACTTCGGTAAAGGTGGCCAGGCCGCCCGTACCTGCGCGGCGTCCGACCGTACCGGTCATGCGCTGCTGCACACCCTGTACCAGGGTAACCTGAAGGCCGGCACCACCTTCCTCAACGAGTACTACGCCGTTGACCTGGTGAAAAACAAGGAAGGCGCTTTCGTTGGTGTGATCGCGATCTGCATCGAAACCGGCGAAACCATGTACATCAAGTCCAAGGCTACCGTGTTGGCCACTGGCGGTGCCGGTCGTATCTACGCCTCCACCACCAACGCCCTGATCAACACCGGTGACGGTATCGGCATGGCCCTGCGTGCAGGCGTTCCTGTGCAGGACATCGAAATGTGGCAGTTCCACCCGACCGGCATCGCCGGCGCCGGTGTACTGGTCACCGAAGGTTGCCGTGGTGAGGGTGGCTACCTGATCAACGCCCACGGCGAGCGCTTCATGGAGCGTTACGCGCCGAACGCCAAAGACCTGGCCGGCCGCGACGTGGTCGCCCGTTCCATGGTCAAGGAAATCATCGCCGGCAACGGCGTGGGCCCGAACAAGGACCACGTGCTGCTGAAACTGGACCACCTGGGCGAAGAAGTGCTGCACAGCCGCCTGCCAGGTATCTGCGAGCTGTCCAAGACCTTCGCCCACGTCGACCCGGTTGTCGCGCCGGTGCCGGTGGTTCCGACCTGCCACTACATGATGGGTGGTGTTGCCACCAACATTCATGGCCAGGCCATCACCATGGACGAAGAAGGCAAGGATCACATTATCCCTGGCCTGTTCGCCGTAGGCGAAGTTGCGTGCGTATCGGTACACGGTGCCAACCGCCTGGGCGGCAACTCGCTGCTCGACCTGGTGGTATTCGGCCGTGCTGCCGGCCTGCACCTGGAGAAGGCACTGAGCGACGGTATCGAGCACCTCGACGCCAGCGACACCGATATCGATGTTGCCCTGAACCGCCTGAACAAGCTCAACGAGCGTACTTCCGGTGAAGACGTAGCCAGCCTGAAGCGCGAGCTGCAGAGCTGCATGCAGAACTACTTCGGTGTGTTCCGTACCGGCGAATACATGCAGAAGGGTATCGAGCAACTGGCCGGCCTGCGTGAGCGCATCGCCAACGTCAAGATCAACGACAAGTCCCAGGCCTTCAACACCGCGCGTATCGAAGCGCTGGAGCTGCAGAACCTGCTGGAAGTCGCCGAAGCTACCGCCATCGCGGCCGAAGCCCGTAAAGAGTCCCGTGGCGCTCACGCCCGTGAAGACTTCGAAGACCGTGACGACGAAAACTGGCTGTGCCACACCCTGTACTACCCGGGTGAGAAGCGCGTTGCCAAGCGTGGCGTCAACTTTGCGCCGAAGACTGTTCCAGCCTTCGAACCAAAAGTCCGGACTTACTAAGGGTGGCTGCTATGTTGAAAGTCGAAGTTTATCGTTACAACCCGGATACCGATTCGGCGCCAAAAATGGAGTCGTTCGACGTCGATACCGGCGGCAAGGACTTGATGGTGCTGGACGTACTGGCCCTGATCAAGGAAAAGGACGAAGGTTTCTCGTACCGTCGTTCCTGCCGTGAAGGCGTGTGCGGTTCCGACGGCATGAACATGAACGGCAAGAACGGCCTGGCCTGCATCACCCCGCTGTCGGCGGTGGTCAAGGGCAACAAGCTGGTTCTGCGCCCTCTGCCAGGCCTGCCGGTCATTCGTGACCTGGTGGTCGACATGAGCATCTTCTACAAGCAGTACGAGAAGGTGAAGCCGTTCCTGCAGAATGACACGCCGGCCCCGGCCATCGAGCGCCTGCAATCGCCGGAAGACCGCGAAAAGCTGGACGGCCTGTACGAGTGCATCCTGTGCGCTTGCTGCTCGACTTCCTGCCCGTCGTTCTGGTGGAACCCGGACAAGTTCCTGGGCCCGGCCGCGCTGCTGCAGGCCTACCGCTTCCTGGCCGACAGCCGCGACACCAAGACTCAGGAGCGCCTGGCGTCCCTGGATGACCCGTTCAGCGTATTCCGCTGCCGCGGGATCATGAACTGCGTGAACGTTTGCCCGAAAGGTCTCAACCCGACCAAGGCAATCGGCCACGTACGTAACATGCTGCTGCAAAGCGGCACCTGATACACCGTGTTGTACCTGCAGTAAGCCGAGGTGCGGGCGGTGAGCCCGCACTGAGGTAAAACCCGAGCAAGGGCCCAAAAAGCCCGCGCTCATTACCTATGAAGATATGAGACCAGCAGGGGCTTTCCGGGCTGGTACCCGGAAAATCAGCAGGATCCAGGTGGCGTGGTTCAGTCGCTGTTTTCGGACTTTTCCAGGTTTGCTTCGGCTCTCGCCGATCAGTCCCCTAATCGAGGGTGACCAAGCATGCAAGAAAGCGTGATGCAGCGCATGTGGGATAGCGCCCACCTTTCAGGTGGTAACGCTGCATATGTGGAAGAGCTCTACGAGCTCTACCTGCACGACCCTAACGCTGTGCCAGAAGAGTGGCGCACTTACTTCCAGAAGTTGCCAGCCGACGGCAGCACCGCTACTGATGTATCGCACTCGACAATCCGCGACCATTTCGTACTGCTGGCAAAGAACCAGCGCCGCGCCCAACCGGTATCTGCCGGGAGCGTGAGCAGTGAACACGAGAAGAAGCAGGTTGAAGTTCTGCGACTGATCCAGGCCTATCGTATGCGCGGCCATCAGGCTGCCAAACTCGACCCGTTGGGGTTGTGGCAGCGCCCTGCGCCCGTAGACCTGTCGATCAATCACTACGGCTTGACCAATGCCGATCTTGATACGACCTTCCGTGCCGGCGACCTGTTCATCGGCAAAGAGGAGGCGAGCCTACGCGACATCCTGGATGCACTCCAGAAGACATATTGTCGCACCATTGGCGCCGAGTTCACCCACATCGTCGATTCCGAGCAGCGCAGCTGGTTCCAGCAGCGCCTGGAAAGCGTGCGCGGCCGTCCGGAATACTCCGCTGACGTGCAGGCCCACCTGCTCGAGCGCGTTACCGCCGGTGAAGGCCTGGAAAAATACCTGGGCACCAAGTACCCAGGCACCAAGCGCTTCGGCCTGGAAGGTGGCGAGAGCCTGATCCCGATGCTGGACGAAATGATCCAGCGTTCAGGCTCCTACGGCACCAAGGAAGTGGTCATCGGCATGGCCCACCGTGGCCGTCTGAACGTGCTGGTGAACACCTTCGGCAAGAGCCCGCGCGAGCTGTTCGACGAGTTCGAAGGCAAGAAGATGAACGAGCTGGGCTCCGGTGACGTGAAGTATCACCAGGGCTTCTCCTCGAACGTGATGACCTCTGGTGGCGAAGTGCACCTGGCCATGGCGTTCAACCCGTCCCACCTGGAAATCGTTTCGCCGGTGGTCGAGGGTTCGGTGCGCGCCCGTCAGGACCGCCGCAACGACACCGTTGGCGACAAGGTGCTGCCGATCTCGATCCACGGCGACGCTGCATTCGCCGGCCAGGGTGTGGTCATGGAAACCTTCCAGATGTCGCAGACCCGCGGTTTCAAGACCGGCGGCACCGTGCACATCGTGATCAACAACCAGGTTGGTTTCACCATCAGCAACCCGCTGGACGCGCGCTCCACCGAGTACGCCACCGACGTGGCCAAGATGATCCAGGCGCCGATCCTGCACGTGAACGGCGATGACCCGGAAGCAGTGCTGTTCGTCACCCAGCTGGCCATCGACTACCGCATGCAGTTCAAGCGTGACGTGGTCATCGACCTGGTCTGCTACCGCCGTCGCGGCCACAACGAGGCCGACGAGCCGAGCGGCACCCAGCCGCTGATGTACCAGCAGATCACCAAGCAGCGTACCACCCGCGAGCTGTACGCCGAGTCGCTGATCCAGGCTGGGCGTATCGATGCCGAGCGTGCCCAGGCGAAGATCGACGAGTACCGCAACGCGCTGGACAACGGCCTGCACGTGGTGAAAAGCCTGGTCAAGGAGCCGAACCGCGAGCTGTTCGTCGACTGGCGCCCCTACCTGGGCCATGCCTGGACTGCGCGTCACGACACCCGCTTCGACCTCAAGACCTTGCAGGACCTGTCGGCCAAGCTGCTGGAAATCCCGGAAGGCTTCGTCGTCCAGCGCCAGGTGGCGAAGATCTACGAAGACCGCCAGAAGATGCAGGCCGGTGGCCTGCCGATCAACTGGGGTTATGCAGAGACCATGGCCTACGCCACCCTGCAGTTCGAAGGTCACCCGATCCGCATGACCGGCCAGGACATCGGCCGTGGCACCTTCTCGCACCGCCATGCAGTGCTGCACAACCAGAAAGATGCCGGCACCTACGTACCGCTGAAGAACCTGTTCCCGGGCCAGCCGATGTTCGAGCTGTACGACTCCTTCCTGTCGGAAGAAGCCGTGCTGGCCTTCGAATATGGCTACTCGACCACCACGCCGAACGCGCTGGTGATCTGGGAAGCCCAGTTCGGCGACTTCGCCAACGGTGCGCAAGTGGTCATCGACCAGTTCATCACCAGCGGCGAGCACAAGTGGGGTCGCCTGTGCGGTCTGACCATGCTGCTGCCGCACGGCTATGAAGGGCAGGGCCCGGAGCACTCCTCCGCGCGCCTGGAGCGTTACCTGCAGCTGTGTGCCGAGCACAACATCCAGGTCTGCGTGCCAACCACGCCGGCGCAGATCTACCACCTGCTGCGTCGTCAGGTCATTCGCCCGCTGCGCAAGCCGCTGATCGTGCTGACACCGAAGTCGCTGCTGCGTCACAAGCTGGCCGTTTCGACCCTGGAAGACCTGGCAGAAGGCTCGTTCCAGACCGTGATCCCGGAAATCGACAACCTCGATCCGGCCAAGGTCGAACGCCTGGTCCTGTGCGGTGGCAAGGTCTACTACGACCTGCTGGAGAAACGCCGTGCCGAGGGCCGCGAAGACATCGCCATCGTGCGTATCGAGCAGCTGTATCCGTTCCCGGAGGACGACCTGGTCGAAATCCTGGCGCCGTACACCAACCTCAAGCATGCCGTGTGGTGTCAGGAAGAGCCGATGAACCAGGGTGCCTGGTACAGCAGCCAGCACCACATGCGCCGTATCCTGGGCCGCCACAACAAGGCGCTGGTCCTGGAATACGCCGGCCGCGACGCTTCCGCCGCGCCAGCTTGTGGTTACGCTTCGAAGCACGCCGAACAGCAGGAAAAACTGCTGCAAGACGCCTTCACTGTCTAACGCCTTCGCGCACCTGAAACCGAATTTAAGGAAACACAGATAATGGCTATCGAGATCAAAGCCCCAACCTTCCCGGAATCGGTTGCCGATGGCACCGTTGCCACCTGGCACAAGAAGCCGGGCGAAGCCGTCAAGCGTGACGAGCTGATCGTCGACATCGAGACCGACAAGGTCGTCCTGGAAGTGCTGGCTACCGCTGACGGCGTGCTGGGCGACATCGTCAAGGGCGAGGGCGACACCGTCCTGTCCGACGAGGTGCTGGGTTCGATCGTTGAAGGCGGCGCTGCTGCCGCACCTGCTGCCGCCGCTGCACCTGCCGCTGCACCCGCTGCGGCAGCTGCCGATGCTGGTGAAGACGACCCGGTCGCCGCCCCGGCTGCGCGCAAGCTGGCCGAAGAAAACGGCATCGACCTGGCCAGCGTTGCCGGTACCGGCAAAGGCGGTCGCGTCACCAAGGAAGACGTGGTTGCAGCGGTTGCCAACAAGAAGTCGGCACCTGCCGCTGCGCCGGCTGCCAAGCCTGCTGCCGCTGCTGCTGCCCCGGTGGTCACCGCTGCTGGCGACCGCACCGAGAAGCGCGTCCCGATGACCCGCCTGCGTGCCAAGATCGCCGAGCGCCTGGTAGAAGCCCAGTCGAGCATGGCCATGCTGACCACCTTCAACGAAGTGGACATGACCGAAGTCATGGCCCTGCGTTCGAAGTACAAGGACCTGTTCGAGAAGACCCACAACGGCGTGCGCCTGGGCTTCATGTCGTTCTTCGTCAAGGCTGCCACCGAGGCGCTGAAGCGCTTCCCGGCGGTCAACGCCTCGATCGACGGCAACGACATCGTCTACCACGGCTATGCCGACGTCGGCGTTGCGGTGTCCAGCGACCGTGGCCTGGTGGTACCGGTACTGCGTAACGCCGAATCGATGAGCCTGGCCGAAATCGAAAACGGCATCGCCACCTTCGGCAAGAAGGCCCGTGACGGCAAGCTGTCGATCGAAGAGATGACCGGTGGCACCTTCACCATCACCAATGGCGGTACTTTCGGTTCGATGATGTCGACCCCGATCGTCAACCCGCCGCAGGCCGCGATCCTCGGCATGCACAACATCATCCAGCGCCCGATGGCCGTTAACGGCCAAGTGGTGATTCGCCCGATGATGTACCTGGCGCTGTCCTACGATCACCGCCTGATCGATGGCAAGGAAGCGGTAACCTTCCTGGTCACCATCAAGAACCTGCTGGAAGATCCGTCTCGCCTGCTGCTGGACATCTAATCGCGCGGCTGTAAGCTGCGAGCGGCAAGCTTCAAGTCGAAGCCTGCCTGTCTCGCAGCTTGCAGCTTGCTGCTTGAAGCTCAAAAGGAATCTTTTATGACCCAGAAATTCGACGTAGTGGTAATCGGTGCAGGTCCTGGCGGTTATGTCGCTGCCATCAAGGCCGCACAACTCGGTCTGAAGACTGCCTGTATCGAGAAGTACACCGACGCCGAGGGCAAGCTGGCCCTGGGCGGCACCTGCCTGAACGTCGGTTGCATTCCTTCCAAGGCCCTGCTGGACAGCTCCTGGAAGTACAAGGAAGCCAAAGAAAGCTTCAACGTGCATGGCATCTCCACCGGTGAAGTGAAGATGGACGTTGCCGCGATGGTTGGCCGCAAGGCTGGCATCGTCAAGAACCTGACCGGTGGCGTGGCCACCCTGTTCAAGGCCAACGGTGTTACTTCGATCCAGGGCCACGGCAAGCTGCTGGCGGGCAAAAAGGTCGAAGTCACCAAGGCTGACGGCACCACCGAAGTGATCGAAGCCGAGAACGTGATCCTGGCCTCCGGCTCGCGTCCGATCGACATTCCGCCAGCGCCTGTCGACCAGAACGTCATCGTCGACTCCACCGGCGCCCTGGAATTCCAGGCCGTACCCAAGCGCCTGGGCGTGATCGGTGCTGGCGTCATCGGCCTGGAGCTGGGCTCGGTATGGGCTCGCCTGGGTGCTGAAGTCACCGTGCTGGAAGCCCTGGACACCTTCCTGATGGCTGCCGACACTGCCGTGTCGAAAGAAGCCCAGAAGACCCTGACCAAACAAGGCCTGGACATCAAGCTGGGCGCGCGCGTGACCGGCTCGAAAGTCAACGGCGACGAAGTCGAGGTCACCTACACCAACGCCGAAGGCGAGCAGAAGATCACCTTCGACAAGCTGATCGTTGCGGTCGGCCGCCGTCCGGTGACCACCGACCTGCTGGCTTCCGACAGCGGCGTGACCATCGACGAGCGTGGCTACATCTACGTCGACGACCACTGCGCGACCAGCGTGCCGGGCGTCTATGCCATCGGTGACGTGGTGCGTGGCCTGATGCTGGCGCACAAGGCCTCGGAAGAGGGCATCATGGTGGTTGAGCGCATCAAGGGCCACAAGGCCCAGATGAACTACGACCTGATCCCTTCGGTGATCTACACCCACCCGGAAATCGCGTGGGTCGGCAAGACCGAACAATCCTTGAAGGCCGAGGGTGTTGAGGTTAACGTAGGCACCTTCCCGTTCGCGGCCAGCGGCCGTGCGATGGCGGCCAACGACACCGGTGGTTTCGTCAAGGTCATCGCCGACGCCAAGACCGACCGCGTGCTGGGTGTACACGTGATTGGCCCATCGGCTGCCGAACTGGTGCAGCAGGGCGCAATCGCAATGGAATTCGGCACCAGTGCCGAGGACCTGGGCATGATGGTCTTCAGCCATCCAACCTTGTCCGAAGCGCTGCATGAAGCAGCGCTGGCTGTGAATGGCGGCGCCATTCACGTGGCCAACCGTAAGAAGCGTTAATCATAAGAAACCACGGCGGGCAGCCCGTCGTGAGTCTTGCGTGCATGACTCACCGCGGAACGTCCGCCGGACCGGATCACATGGGATAACCCGGGGTCAACGGTCACAGGTGGCGCGGCGCCAGTAATGGCGCAGCGCCGAAGCGCAGTACCTAACGAAGACGGTAAAAAGCATGAATCTTCACGAGTATCAGGGTAAGCAGCTGTTCGCTGAGTACGGCCTGCCAGTTTCCAAGGGTTTCGCAGTCGATACCCCTGAGCAAGCTGCAGAAGCCTGCGACAAGATCGGCGGGAACGAGTGGGTAGTCAAAGCCCAGGTTCACGCGGGTGGTCGCGGTAAAGCGGGCGGCGTCAAGCTGGTTCGCAGCAAGGAAGACGCCAAGGCGTTCGCTGCACAGTGGTTGGGCAAGAATCTGGTTACCTACCAGACCGATGCCAACGGTCAACCCGTCTCCAAGATTCTGGTCGAATCCTGCACTGACATCGCCAAAGAGCTGTACCTGGGCGCTGTAGTCGATCGTTCGAGCCGCCGCATCGTGTTCATGGCCTCCACCGAAGGTGGCGTGGACATCGAGAAAGTCGCTCACGAAACGCCTGAGAAAATCCTCAAGGCCACCATCGACCCACTGGTCGGCGCACAGCCGTTCCAGGGTCGCGAGCTGGCATTCCAGCTGGGCCTGGAAGGCAAGCAAGTTCAACAGTTCGCCAAGATCTTCGTAGGCCTGGCCAAGCTGTTCAAGGATCACGACCTGGCGCTGCTGGAAGTGAACCCGCTGGTGATCAAGGCCGATGGCGACCTGCACTGCCTCGATGCCAAGATCAACATCGACGCCAACGCCATGTACCGTCAGCCCAAGCTGAAAACCTTCCACGACCCGTCGCAGGACGACGCCCGTGAAGCCCACGCTGCCAAGTTCGAACTGAACTACGTTGCCCTCGAAGGCAACATCGGCTGCATGGTCAACGGTGCCGGCCTGGCCATGGGTACCATGGACATCGTCAACCTGCACGGCGGCAAGCCGGCCAACTTCCTCGACGTTGGCGGCGGTGCTACCAAAGAGCGCGTTACCGAAGCGTTCAAGATCATTCTGTCCGACAGCAATGTCGCGGCCGTTCTGGTCAACATCTTCGGCGGCATCGTTCGCTGCGACATGATTGCCGAAGGCATCATCGGTGCAGTGAAAGAAGTCGGCGTCAAGGTTCCGGTCGTCGTTCGCCTTGAGGGCAACAACGCCGAACTGGGCGCTAAAGTACTGGCAGAAAGCGGTTTGAACATCATTGCGGCAACCAGCCTGACCGACGCTGCTCAACAAGTTGTCAAAGCTGCGGAGGGCAAGTAATGAGCGTCCTGATCAATAAAGACACCAAAGTCATCTGCCAGGGCTTCACCGGCTCGCAGGGTACTTTCCACTCCGAACAGGCCATCGCCTACGGCACCAAGATGGTCGGCGGCGTAACCCCAGGCAAGGGTGGCACCACCCACCTGGGCCTGCCGGTGTTCAACACCGTCAAGGAAGCCGTGGAAGCTACCGGCGCTGATGCTTCGGTCATCTACGTACCGGCTCCTTTCTGCAAGGACTCGATCCTGGAAGCAGCCTTCGGCGGCATCAAGCTGATCGTCTGCATCACCGAAGGCATTCCTACCCTGGACATGCTGGATGCCAAGGTCAAGTGCGACGAGCTGGGCGTGACCCTGATCGGCCCTAACTGCCCAGGTGTCATCACCCCGGGCGAGTGCAAGATCGGCATCATGCCTGGCCACATCCACCTGCCAGGCAAGGTCGGTATCGTGTCGCGCTCCGGCACCCTGACCTACGAAGCTGTGAAGCAGACCACCGACGCCGGCTTCGGCCAGTCGACCTGTGTCGGTATCGGTGGTGACCCGATCCCGGGCTCCAACTTCATCGATATCCTGAAGCTGTTCCAGGAAGACCCGAAGACCGAAGCGATCGTCATGATCGGCGAGATCGGCGGTTCGGCTGAAGAAGAAGCAGCGGCCTACATCAAGGCCCACGTGACCAAGCCTGTCGTTTCCTACATCGCTGGTGTTACCGCACCTGCGGGCAAGCGCATGGGCCACGCTGGCGCCATCATTTCTGGCGGCAAAGGCACTGCAGACGAGAAGTTTGCAGCCCTGCAGGACGCGGGTGTGAAAACCGTGCGTTCCCTGGCCGACATCGGCAAGGCCCTGGCCGAGCTGACCGGTTGGGAAGCCAAGAAGTAATACCGCTACCCCCCCACGCGCACAGAGGCCACCTTCGGGTGGCCTTTGTCGTTTGTGGGGTTCTGAATTCCTGTGCCGCACTCTTCGCGGGCAAGCCCGCGAAGAGGCCAGATCAGGCACTGTAGATTTTTCGATGGGTTTGATAGGAATTTTCACACAGACACGGCGTTTAAACCGAGGATAATTCCCTCTGTCTTCGGTCGCACAGACGACAAACATGTACGCACATCGGACAAGCAGCACTGTTCCAGTGCGTTTGACTGACAAAACGGTTACATTACGCGCTCACTCTGTGCCCGTACCCCAAAAGGGAACGACACGCTAAACGGGTCTGGCCTATCAAGCCGGGCAGCATTTCCCCTCATCCAAAGGGAAATCCCCTCTCGAATCCCGATTTCAGCAGTGTGGTACTACCTTAAAATGAAAGTTCTCAAAGGCCAGGATATCCTGGCGCTTGGCTTTATGACGTTTGCGCTTTTTGTGGGTGCAGGCAACATCATCTTCCCGCCTATCGTCGGCCTGCAGTCCGGCCCCCATGTGTGGATGGCGGCGCTGGGCTTCCTGGTTACGGCCGTAGGCCTGCCGGTCATCACCGTGGTCGCCCTGGCCAAGGTCGGTGGTGGCATGGATGCCCTGAGCAGCCCGATCGGCAAATTCTTCGGCGGCTTGCTGGCGGCCGTCTGCTACCTGTCGGTCGGCCCACTGTTCGCTACCCCGCGTACGGCGACCGTTTCGTTCGAAGTGGGTGTTGCTCCGCTGACCGGGGAAAGCCCGCTGGCGCTGTTCATCTACAGCCTGGTGTATTTCGCTGTGGTGCTGGCCGTGTCGATGTACCCCGGCAAGTTGCTCGATACCGTGGGCCGCTTCCTGGCGCCGTTGAAGATCATCGCCCTGGCCGTACTGGGCATTGCCGCCTTTGCCCTGCCGGCAGGGGGCATGGGTGACGCGCAGCCGGCTTATGCGGCAGCGGCCTTCTCCAAAGGCTTCTCCGATGGCTACCTGACCATGGATACCCTGGGGGCCCTGGTGTTCGGTATCGTCATCGTCAACGCCATCCGCTCGCGCGGTGTCGAGTCGCCGAAGCTGATTACCCGTTATGCCATCATCGCCGGCCTGATCGCCGGTGTCGGGCTGGCCCTGGTCTACATCAGCCTGTTCCGTCTGGGCGCCACCAGCCACGATATCGCGGCGGATGCCACCAATGGCGCGGCCGTTCTGCATGCCTACGTACAGCACACCTTCGGTTCGTTGGGCAGCGGCTTCCTTGCGGTGCTGATCGCGCTGGCCTGCCTGGTGACTGCGGTGGGCCTGACCTGCGCATGCGCCGAGTACTTCAGCCAGATCCTGCCGCTGTCGTACCGCGCCCTGGTGGTGATCCTGGCTGGCTTCTCGCTGTTGATTTCCAACCTTGGCCTGACCAAGTTGATCATGTTCTCGATCCCGGTACTTACCGCCATCTACCCGCCCTGCATCGTGGTAGTCGGCCTGAGTTTCGTGAAAGAGCTGTGGCATTCGCCGACCCGTATCCTGGCGCCGGTCATGCTGGTGTCGCTGGTGTTCGGCATGGTCGATGCGATCAAGGGCAGCAGCCTTGCCCACATGCTCCCGGACTTCATGGCGCACCTGCCGTTGAGCGATGCCGGCATGGCCTGGCTGGTGCCATCGGTGGTGACCCTGATGGGCGCCGTCGCCTGCGACCGCATGCTGGGCAAGCCGCGCGAAGCGCTGGCCTGACGCGCCGGGCCAAGCCTTGGGGGGCGGCACCGGCCACAAGCCGAAGGGTGCCCGCCCAAGGTGCAAGCTGCAGAGCCCCGTATCGGCAACGATGCGGGGCTTTTTTCTGCCCCAAACCGGCAGTACGAATTTCAGCAGGAATGTGTGCCTTTTGCCGCTTGCCAGCGTCGAAACCCGGTCCCTATCCTTCAGGCACCTGGCCTTTTCGGGAATCCTGCATGAATTTCATCCAAAGCAACCTCAACAACCTGCTGGCTGTCGCCTGGTTCGCCCTGTGCTGGGGTGGCTATACCCGGTATGCGATCTGGAAAGGGCGCGACACCGCGTGCCTGGCCAGCGTGCTGCACCTGTACCGTGAAGACTGGATGCGGCGCATGTTGCTGCGCGATAACCGTATTGCCGATGCCAGCGTGATCGGCAACCTGGAGCGCAACGCGTCGTTCTTCGCCTCCAGCACCTTGATCATCCTGGCCGGTATCCTCACCGTGCTGGGGGCCTCCGACAGGGCGCTGTCGCTGCTGGCCGACCTGCCGCTGGTGCAGCAGACTTCACAGGGCATGTCGGAGATCAAGTTGTTGTGCCTGGCCATGGTCTTCGTGTATGCCTTCTTCACCTTCAGCTGGTGCATGCGCCAATACAACTTTGCTGCCGTACTGGTTGGCTCGGCACCGATGATTGGCGAACGGCAGGTCAACGAACTGGAGCGCAAGGCGTTCGCCTCGCGGGCAGCACGGGTGTTGTCGCTGGCGGCCAACCAGTTCAACCTTGGTTTACGTTCCTATTACTTCGGCATGGCCATGTTGAGCTGGTTCATCAGCCCGTGGTTGTTCATGGGCATGAGTGTGGGCGTTGTATTGATCTTGTACCGTCGGGAGTTCCATTCCGATGTGCTGGAGGTGATGGTCTTTACCCCCACGGATAGTGTCAACAGCGAGCCATTGAAAGAGGGTGGTGTAGCAGTGAACTGAAACGATTAACCGTTAATTCAACGCAAAAAAAAACCCGACAACGTCGGGTTTTTTTATCGGGCTGATTACTGCTTGGCAGGTTCTGCCGGCGCCGGAGTAGCCGGGGCGGCTTCTTCGGCAGCCTTTTGCTCGGCTTCAGCCTGATCTTTGGCAGCTTCGGCGTTTTCCTTGGCGGCGTCGTTCATTTTATCCTGAGCTTCGCCCATCTTTTCCTGGGCTTGCTCGGCATGTTCCTGCGCATCTTGGGCTTTGTCTTCGCTCGCTTTATCGCAAGCAGCCAGGCCCATGGCAGCAGCCAGCATCAGAGCAAAAGCAAATGGTTTACGCATGGGGGTGTTTCTCCTTGGTGTGATAAGTGACTTGTTCCTTCGAGTGCAGCCACTTGGAATAAGTTCAACGAAGGTTTCAGATATATAACGCCCCGTTCTACATGGACTTTTGAACCCACCTATGCCGTTTGGAAGGGACGTGGTAACAGCCTATGAGTGATGCGACCTTGATGTCCATGGCCGAGCGTTTTCTTTCGGCATTGAAACACTGCCAGTTGTTGCAGATGCGTGTGGCCCAGGCTGATGAAACTGGCATGACGCTGGTCCTGCCCTGGTCGCCGGCCATTGTCGGCAACCCGCAAACCGGTGCCGTACACGGTGGGGCGCTGACAACGCTGATGGACACCACCTGCGGCATGGCCACGCTATGCGTACTGCCGCACTTCGAGGTATGCCCGACCCTGGATCTGCGCATCGACTACATGCACCCGTCGGTACCGGGCAAGGACATCCATGGGCATGCCCAGTGTTACCGGGTGACCCGCGACGTGATCTTCACCCGTGGCAGCGCCTACCAGGACGACCCCGAGCGGCCGATCTGCCAAGTGGTGGGTACGTTCATGCGGTTAGGCACGCAGGTCAAGGGCGGCATCCGCTTTGGCAGCAGCCTGAAGGAGGGCGGGTCATGATTCCGCCGGCCATTCGCCAGCAACTCAATGCAGCACACGCGCAAGGTGACTATCGCCCCTTGCTGGCATTGATTCCCTACGCCGGGTTGATCGGCATCGAATGCGAGCGCGAGGGGGATGACCTGCTGTTCCGCCTGCCAGCCAATCCGGACACTGTCGGCAACCCGCTCTTGCCCGCTATCCATGGCGGGGTGATTGCCGGCTTCATGGAGCTCTCTGCAGCGCTGTACCTGCTGATCTATAGCGACAGCGCCAGCATTCCGAAGATCATCGATTTCTCCATTGACTACCTGCGCGCCGGGCTGTTGCGCGATACCTACGCCCAGTGCCAATTGTGGCGCCAGGGGCGACGGGTGACCAATGTGGCCATTACCGCCTGGCAGGGCGACCGCCAGTCGCCGATTGCCACAGCCCGCGCGCATTTCAAGATCGAACCGCAAAAGCCCTTGAAATCATCCGGGCAGCCCCCATCTGCATGACATCCGCCGTTAACGCAGGCTGTACCGCCCGCCAGGCGCCATTGCAATCAGATCGGAGTTTTGAAGACCATGAGTGTGGAGACTCAAAAAGAAACGCTTGGCTTCCAGACCGAGGTAAAGCAACTGCTGCACCTCATGATCCATTCCTTGTATTCGAACAAGGAGATCTTCCTGCGTGAACTGATCTCCAACGCCTCCGACGCCGCCGACAAGCTGCGCTTCGAGGCGCTGGCCAAGCCAGAGTTGCTGGAAGGCGACGCCGACCTGAAGATTCGCCTGAGCTTCGACAAGGAGGCGGGTACCGTGACCCTCGAGGACAACGGTATCGGCATGAGCCGCGAAGACGTCATCACCCACCTGGGCACCATCGCCAAGTCCGGCACTGCCGACTTCATGAAGAACCTCACCGGTGACCAGAAGAAGGACTCGCACCTGATCGGCCAGTTCGGCGTGGGCTTCTATTCCGCGTTCATCGTTGCCGACAAGGTTGACGTGTACAGCCGTCGCGCCGGCCAGCCGGCTGCCGAAGGCGTACATTGGTCGTCCCGTGGCGAGGGTGAGTTCGAAGTCGCCACTGTCGACAAGCCCCAGCGCGGCACCCGCATCGTCCTGCACCTGAAGAAGGACGAGCAGGAGTTCGCCGATGGCTGGCGCCTGCGCAACGTGGTCAAGAAGTACTCCGACCATATCGCCTTGCCTATCCAGTTGCCGAAAGAGCAGGCGGCTGCCGAAGGTGAAGAGCAGCCGGCCGAAGAGTGGGAAACCGTCAACCGTGCCAGCGCCCTGTGGACCCGTTCGCGCAGCGACGTGAAGGACGAGGAATACCAGGAGTTCTACAAGCACATCGGCCACGACTTCGAGAACCCGCTGGCCTGGAGCCACAACAAGGTCGAAGGCAAGCTTGAATACAACTCGCTGCTGTATGTGCCGGCCCGCGCGCCGTTCGACTTGTACCAGCGCGAAGCGCCACGCGGCCTGAAGCTATATGTACAGCGCGTGTTCATCATGGACCAGGCCGAGTCGTTCCTGCCGCTGTACCTGCGCTTCATCAAAGGTGTGGTCGACTCCAACGACCTGTCGCTGAACGTATCGCGTGAAATCCTGCAGAAAGACCCGATCATCGACTCGATGAAGACCGCGCTGACCAAGCGCGTGCTGGACATGCTGGAGAAGTTGGCGAAGAACGAGCCTGAGCAGTACAAGGGCTTCTGGAAAAACTTCGGCCAGGTGCTGAAGGAAGGCCCGGCCGAAGACTTCGCCAACAAAGAGAAGATCGCCAGCCTGCTGCGTTTTGCCTCCACCCACGACGACAGCGGCGAGCAGAGCGTTGCCCTGGCCGACTACCTGGCGCGCGCCAAGGAAGGCCAGGACAAGATCTACTACCTCACCGGTGAGTCCTATGCGCAGGTCAAGAACAGCCCGCACCTGGAAGTCTTCCGCAAGAAAGGCATCGAAGTGTTGCTGCTGACCGACCGCATCGACGAGTGGCTGATGAGCTACCTCAACGAATTCGACGGCAAGGCCTTCGTCGATGTCGCCCGCGGCGACCTGGACCTGGGCAAGCTGGACTCCGAAGAGGACAAGAAAGCCCAGGAAGAAGTCGCCAAGGACAAGGAAGGCCTGGTCGAGCGCCTGAAAGGTGCATTGGGTGACAGTGTGGCCGAAGTCCGCGTGTCGCACCGCCTGACCGACTCCCCGGCGATCCTGGCCATTGGTGAGCAGGACCTTGGCCTGCAGATGCGCCAGATCCTCGAGGCCAGTGGGCAGAAAGTGCCGGAGTCCAAGCCGATCTTCGAGTTCAACCCAAGCCACCCGCTGATCGACAAGCTGGACAACGAGCAGAGCGAAGACCGTTTCGCCGAGCTGTCGCATATCCTCTTCGATCAGGCGGCCCTGGCGGCCGGGGACAGCCTGAAAGACCCGGCAGCGTACGTTCGTCGCCTGAACAAGCTGCTGGTCGAGCTGTCTGCTTGAGTTGATGCAGAGGAAAGCCCGCTTCGGCGGGCTTTTTTATGACGAGTGCCAATGGAGTGCCTGATGAGCAAAGTAATCGTCGAATCGCTGGTTTATCACCTGTCCGGCCGAACCTACGAAAGCCGCCTGGTCTACGAGCCCGGGGCGCTGGGGCGCCCGGGCCTGGTCATGGCACCGAACTGGATGGGGATTGGCGAAGGTGCCGAACGCATCGCCAAGGAAGTGGCCGAAAAGGGCTATGTGGTGTTGCTCGCCGACCTGTATGGGCAGTCGGTGCGCCCGTCCAATGCGGACGAAGCGGGCGCAGCGATGATGCCGCTCAAGAACGACCGCGGCGAACTTCGCAAGCGCATGCAGGAGGCCCTGGCCCAGTTGCTGGGGCAGTCCAAGGCGCTGCTGGAGCCTGGCAAAGTTGCCACCTTCGGCTTCTGCTTCGGGGGTTGCTGTGCGCTGGAGCTGGCGCGCAGCGGCGCCGACTTGCGTGCGGCAGTGTCGTTCCACGGCACATTGGACACGCCGAACCCCGAGGATGCCAAGCGCATCAAGGGCTCGGTGCTGGTGCTGCACGGTGCATCCGACCCATTGGTGCAGAAAGAGCAGCTGCCGGCATTCGAAGACGAGATGAATGCGGCCAAGGTCGACTGGCAGTTGCTCAGCTATGGCGGGGCCGTGCATTCGTTCACCGACCCTGGCGCCAATGTGCCGGGCAAGATGCAGTATGACCGGCGCACCTCGGAGCGGGCGTTCCGTTCGATGCATAACCTGCTGACTGAAGTGTTCCAGCGCTGATCGCATAGTGGGGCTGCTGTGCAGCCCTTCGCGGGCTTGCCCGCTCCCACGACTCTCACCCTGTGGGAGCGGGCAAGCCCGCGAAGGGGCGCAAAGCGACCCCAATCAGCGAGGCAACTCGATCCTCGAGCTCTCCCCCGGCACGACCGGCCAATCCCCCGCAGCCCATCTGGCCCTCGCCTGCTCGATCAGCGCCGGGTCACTGGCGACAAAGTTCCAGTTCATCCGCCGCGGCCCATCCAGCGGCGCGCCGCCAATCAGTACCAGCTGGCATTCACCTTGCGCACACAGCGTCACCTCTTCGCCCTCCGGCAGCACCACCAGGCTGCACGGCGCCACATCCTCGCCGTTCATCTGCAGTTCGCCCTCCAACAGGTACAGCGCCCGCTCCACGTGCTCGTTCGGCACCTGCAAGGTAGCCGCCGTTTGCATCTGCACCTGCGCATAGAGGGTAGGGGACAGCACCGGCACCGGTGACGCCAGGCAGAACCCGGTGCCGGCAATCATGCAGATGCGCACCCCCAGGCTGTCGCTGACCGGCAGGCTGGCCGCAGGATGATGGCTGTAGCTGGGCGCGCCTTGTTCATGCTCACGTGGCGAGGCCAGCCAAACCTGCAAGCCGTGCAGGCTTGACCCTTTGGCCAAGGCGTCAGCAGGGGTGCGCTCGACGTGCGCCACGCCGCGACCGGCCGTCATCCAGCTGACGTCGCCGGGCAGCACCAACTGGTCCGAGCCCAGGCTGTCCTTGTGCTGAATTGCCCCTTCGAACAGGTAAGTCAGGGTTGAAAGGCCGATGTGCGGGTGTTGGCGGATGTCCATGCCGCGCCCGGGGGCGTAGGCGGTTTTCAGCATGTGATCGAAGAATACGAACGGGCCGACACTGCGGCACTGCGCCGCTGGCAGCGGGCGCAGAATCGGCTGGCCCTCGACCGACTCTGCACGGGGGCGAATGATCAGCGTGCTGCTCATGAGAATGGCTCCAGGCAAGGGGGCAATGCCCAAGCATAACGGTTTGCCTGCTGTGCCTGAACCGTCTTCTGCACCAGCCGGTCTACCTTGTCTGATACCAGGAGAAGGGAGCTGCCCATGAATGCCAAAGCGCTGGCCTGCGCGTTACTGTCCGCTTGCTTGTGCCAAGCGGTACAGGCGCGTGACTACCGCTACAGTGACGCCCACCTGCACTATGTGGATTTCTTCCAGGAAAGTGAGGGGATGCCGGCATTGCTCAAGGCGATGGATGCGGCAGGCGTTGACCAGTCGATGATTTCCGGCATTCCGGTGGCCAAGAAGTGGCACGAAGACGAGCCCAAGCGCCCGCGTTACTACGCCGGTGATGATGCCGATGCTTACTGGTACAGCGCCACCGACACCTATGTGGCGGCCGCGCTCCAGCAGTTGCCACCGCAGCAGCGTAAACGCTTCCACCCGTTCCTGAGCGGGTTCAACCCGGTGGACAAGAACGCCGTCAGCCATATCGAGCGTATGCTCGATCTGTACCCGGGGCTATGGCAGGGCATCGGGGAGGTGTTTACCCGCCATGATGACCTGACTGCGTTGACCAGTGGCGAAACGCCGCGCGCCAACAACGAAGCCATGACCCGGATCTATCACCTGGCCGCTGAGCGCGACCTGCCAGTGCTGCTGCACTCCAACATCACCTCCAAGCGCGAGCGCAACCCGCTGTACCTGGCAGAAATCGAAGAGCCGCTACGCAATCACCCGCACACCCGGTTCATCTGGGCCCATGCTGGCAGCAGCATGGAAATACACCGGCATCAGACGCAGATGGACTTTTTACTGCCCGTGCTGACGCGGTTGCTTGAGGATTACCCGAACCTGTATGTCGATCTGTCGTGGAGTGTGCTGCAGCCGTATCTGCTGGATGACAAGGGTGTGCCGCGCAAGGAATGGCTGGCGTTGGTCGAGAAGTTCCCGGAGCGGTTCATGCTGGGGTCGGATGTGGTGGGGCAGTTTGGCAGCCTGGGCGAGCAGATGCACGGGTTCAAGCCGTTTCTGGATGCGTTGCCGGAGGGGGTGGCGAACAAGGTAGCCAAGGAGAACTTCCTGGCTGTGTTGCCCAGGCAGAAGTAAGGGTTCACCAGTACTGACCTATCGCAGGCAAGCCAGCTCACAGGGATCGCATCAGGGCTGACAGGTGTTTGCCACAAGGTATGCAGCGCCTGTTAGAGCGAGCGCCGCCCGCGCGGCGCATCGCGAGCTGCGCTCGCTCCTACGTTTGTTTCGGGCCAATTATTCCTGTGGGATTTGCGCGCGAACGCCTTGGCGCATGCCTCAAAATCGCGTCGTACGAACAAGGCGGCCGCGCGCATCTGGCACAGGGGCTACTGGCCCGAAACAAACGTAGGAGCGAGCGCAGCTCGCGATGCGCCGCGCGGGCGGCGCTCAATCTCACAGGCGCTGAAGATGCTGCGGCTACCCGTGCCAGAAACCATTCTCCCACAGGTACAGCGCAGCACTCAGGCCCTGTGCTGATCCTGTGGGCTTGCCTGCGACAGGGCCAGTACAGGCCACACAAAAGAAAACGCCCCGAACCAGTCGGGGCGTTTCTGATTACTGCCAGGGCGCCTTACTTGCCTTCCCAGCGCTTGAGCACCAGGGTGGCGTTGGTGCCGCCGAAGCCGAAGCTGTTGCTCATGACCGTGTCGATCTTGGCGTTTTCTTCGGTTTTGCGCAGGATCGGCAGGTCGGCCACTTCCGGGTCCAGCTCGTCGATGTTGGCAGAGCCGGCGATGAAGTTGTTTTCCATCATCAGCAGGCAGTAGATCGCCTCGTGCACGCCCGCGGCGCCCAGCGAGTGGCCCGACAGGCTCTTGGTCGAGCTGATCTTCGGCGCCTTGTCCTTGAATACCTCGCGAACGCCTTTCATCTCGGCAACGTCACCGACCGGGGTCGAGGTGCCGTGGGTGTTCAGGTAATCGATCGGGGTGTCGACGGTAGACAGCGCCTGCTGCATGCAGCGGATAGCGCCTTCGCCACTCGGGGCAACCATGTCGTAACCGTCGGAGGTCGCACCGTAGCCGACGATTTCGGCGTAGATCTTGGCGCCACGGGCCAGGGCATGTTCCAGCTCCTCGACCACCACCATGCCGCCGCCGCCAGCGATGACGAAGCCATCACGGTCTGCGTCGTAGGCGCGGGAGGCCAGTTCCGGGGTTTCGTTGCGCTTGGTCGACAGGGCGCCCATGGCATCGAACAGGAACGACTGGCTCCAGTGCTCTTCTTCACCGCCGCCGGCAAAGACGATGTCCTGCTTGCCCCACTGGATCTGCTCCAGGGCGGTACCGATGCAGTGAGCCGAAGTGGCGCAGGCCGACGAGATCGAGTAGTTGATGCCCTTGATCTTGAACGGCGTAGCCAGGCACGCCGAAACGGTGCTGCCCATGGTGCGCGTAACGCGGTAAGGGCCGACACGCTTGACGCCTTTCTCGCGCAGGGTGTCCAGCGCTTCCATCTGGTTCAGGGTCGAGGCGCCGCCGGAGCCAGCCACCAGGCCGGTACGCGGGTTGGACACCTGCTCTTCGGTCAGGCCGGAATCCTTGATCGCGTCCTGCATGGCCAGGTAGGCGTAGGCAGCCGCGTGGCCCACGAAGCGGTAGACCTTGCGGTCGATCAATTCTTCGAGGTTGAGGTCGATGGACCCGGAAACCTGGCTACGCAGCCCCATTTCCTTGTATTCCGGGTTGTAACGGATACCCGGACGGCTGTTGCGCAGGTTTTCGGTGACGGTAGCTTTGTCATTGCCCAGGCACGAAACGATGCCCAGACCAGTGATAACGACGCGGCGCATGCGAATAACCCTTAGAAATTGTCAGTGGAGGTGAACACGCCGACCCGCAGGCCTTCGGCGGTGTAGATCTCGCGGCCGTCAACGCTGACCGAGCCATCGGCGATGGCCATGTTCAGCTTGCCCTTCAGGACGCGTTTGATGTGGATGTTGTAGGTGACTTTCTTGGCGGTAGGCAAAACCTGGCCGAAGAACTTCACTTCGCCCGAACCCAGGGCGCGGCCGCGGCCTGGCAGGCCCTGCCAGCCGAGGAAGAAACCGACCAGCTGCCACATGGCGTCGAGGCCCAGGCAGCCCGGCATGACCGGGTCGCCTTCGAAATGGCAGGCGAAGAACCACAGGTCCGGGGTGATATCCAGCTCGGCGACCAACTCACCTTTGCCGTACTTGCCGCCTTCTTCGCTGATGTGGGTGATGCGATCGACCATCAGCATGTTCGGCGCGGGCAGTTGCGCATTACCTGGGCCGAACAGCTCACCGCGACTGCAGCGCAGCAGGTCTTCCCGAGTAAAGGCGTGTTGTTTGGTCATGCGAGCTCCTCAATAACCCCCTGTGGCAGGGGATGAATCTTCCCGACCGACCCGAATAACCAACGGCTTCGGGGCGGTAGCCTACAGGTAGACTATTGCGTTGTGGTGAAAGTCACAGCGCACCTGGTGAAAGAAGTACAGGTGTGCACTGAAACGTCTATTTTCAGGGCCGATGAAGGTCCTGTCCAGTGTTTAAGACTGCCGCACTTTAGCATTTATCGCCAGTCGCGGTTGTCTGGCCGGGTAACCAGCGTTGCAGCACGCGCTGCAGTTCGCTGCGGCGCAAGGGTTTGCTCAGGTAGTCATCCATGCCGGCGGCCATGCATCGCTCGCGGTCGCCGTCGAGCGCGTTGGCGGTCAGGGCGATGATCGGCAGGCCTGTGCCGTTGTCCAGTTGGCGAATGCGGCGGGTGGCTTCATAGCCGTCCATGTGCGGCAACCGGCAGTCCATCAGCACCGCGGCAAAGCGCTGGCGGCCCACCAGGTCGACCGCCTCGAGGCCGTCTGCAGCGGTGCACACCGCCAGCCCAAGGCTGCGCAGCATGGCTTCTATGACACTCTGGTTGACCGGATTATCCTCGACCAACAGCACCTTTTTCTGCTCTGCAGCGGCCGCTGGCGGGTCGAGTGGGTGCGGCAGTGGCGCTGGCGCCTGGCTGGCCAGGGCCAACGGCATCTCCAGGGTGAACGTTGAACCCTGGCCCACATGGCTCTCACCGCGCAGCTTGCCACCCATGCGCTCGGCCAGGGTGCGGGCGATCGACAACCCCAGCCCGGTGCCGCCATAGCGGCGGGAAATCGAGCTGTCCGCTTGCTGGAACGCGACGAACATCATTTCCAGGCGGTCGCTGTCGATACCGATGCCGGTATCACGCACGCTGCAGGTCAGCCAGATCAACTGCCGATCAACCACTTGCCAGCGGGCCTCGACCTGCACCTGGCCGCGTTCGGTGAACTTCAGCGCGTTGCCCACCAGGTTCAGCAGGATCTGGCGGATGCGCGTAGGGTCGCCGTTCACCTGCAACTGGCCGATGTCGGCCGGCAGTTGCAGGTGCAGCCCAAGGCCGCGTTGCTGGGCGCTGTGCTGGAAGGACTGGACGCTGCTGGTGATCAGCTCGCCGAGGTTGAAGTCGATGTGTTCAAGTTGCAGCGCGGCGCGTTCGATGCGCGAGAAGTCCAGAATATCGTTGATGACTTTCAGCAGGTGCCCGGTGGACTCGCTGGCCACGGCGGTGTAATCGGCCTGTTCGTTGCTGAGCGGGGTGGTTTCCAGCAATTGCAGCATGCCCATCACGCCGTTCATCGGGGTGCGCAGCTCGTGGCTCATCATCGCCAGGAAATCGGACTTGGCACGGTTGGCCTGTTCAGCCTCTTCGCGGGCCTGGATCAGCTCGGCGATGGTTTGTTGCTGTTCAGCGCTGGCCTGCTCCAGGGCGCTGGCCAGGTTGTTGATGTGGCGCGCCAGGTGGCCCAGCTCGCTGTCGTCTACCACCGGCAAGGGGGTGTTGTACTTGCCTTGCTGGATGGCCTTGACCGCGTGGCCCATGTCGCTGATCGGCTTGGCCAGGCTCAGGGCCAGGCGGCGAGCCAGCAGGAAGGTGAACAGCAGGGCGAACAGCGCGAGGATGCCCGCCTTGATCACGATTTCCTGCTGGCGCTGGCTGAACGCGTCATCGGACATGCCGACGATCACCCGGCCCAGGTAGTCGTCCCCGATGGCCGGGGTGTTGGCTTTGCCCTGTTGCAGAAAATCGTTGTCCAGGCGTATCTGCTGCAGGCGGATGGGCGCCTGGAACACTTCGACCTGCTGCGCGCGGTTGGCGCTTTCGTCGGACTGCTCCACGTAGACCAGGATGTGGTTGCGGCTGTCCTGTACCTCCAGGAAGCGGACGTGCGGGATGCTGAGGGTGGCCCGCATGAGCCCCTCGAGCACTTCGTTGTTACCGGAAATCACCCCGTACTCCGACGCGGGTGCCAGCTGGTTGGCGATCAATTGCCCGGTGTGGTTGAGTTCCTGGCGCAGGTCCTGGATACGAACGAAGGTAAAGAAGCTGATCAGCAGCAAGGTCAGCAGCAGCGCGGGGCCAAGGCTGATGATCTGGGTGCGGGTGTGAATGTCCCAACTCAGGCGTTTGCTGCTCATGGGGTGGGTTCTCCTTCGGCCAGTACCTGGGCGGCGGCGTTCGGATCGATCGGTTCAAGGCCCAGGGCCCGGGCCACTTGCTGGTTGCCGCTGACGCTGTAGCGCTTGGGGTAGAGGCTGCGCGGCCAGCGCGCCGGGGGCTGGTCGAGCAATTGGTCGAGTTCCGCCAGCCAGTCATCCTGGTCGCTGTAGGTGCTGGCCAGTGCGCCGGCGCGGACAAAACCGGCGTTGGGGCCGATCAGCGCCATCTGCCGGCCATAGCTGCTCAGCAGCAGGTTCTTTGCCGTCTTGGAGTTGTACAGGTCAGGGTCGTCCAGCCCCAGCAGGACATCGCTGTTGCCCAGCAGGTGCTGCAATGGCCGGTTGTCGCGTGGGTCGGACCAGTCCTGGGCTACGATTTCCAGGCCCAGCGGCCGTGCCGCATGGCGCAGTTCCTCGAGCAGAAACCCACTGTGCTGGCCGTACAGCACGCCGATACGCCGTGCCTGGGGCAGCAAGTAACGCGCCAGGCGCAACTGACGGGCCGGTGGCGCGTCATTCCACAGGAAGGTGAGAAACGCCGGGCGCGACTTTCCCAGGCGCTGCTCAGCCTGAACGCGGCTGACGCGCATGACCAAGGCCGGTGGCCCGGCGGTTTCGCTCAGGCGCCAATCGAGGGCAGGGTTGTCGAGCAGGATCAGGCGCTGGTCGGCCTTGAGTTTGCCTGGTGATGGCAAGTCGGCGGTGGTCTGGAAGTGCACATGGTCGTGCGGCCTGCGGTTTTCCAGCGCCGCCACGAAGCTGCGGATGCCGGGCTGGTCCTCGGCGCCGATCAGCAGGATCTCGCTGGCCGACAATGGGCCCAGCGGCCACAGGCACAGTACCAGCAGGCGCAACAGCAGGCTCATCAGAACTCCAGCTCCGCGCTGACGCTCAGGCGGTGGCGGCTGTCGTAGCGGTTCTGGACTGCCGTGGTCGGCTCATCGTCCAGGCGCTGTTGCCACAACGCCGCCAGCTCCAGGTTGCTGCCATATACCCGGAAACGCTTGGCCAGGCGCAGGTCCAGGCGCTCGTAGCGGTACGCGTTGAGAGCATCGTCGCCGTAGTAGAACAGCGCGCTCGACCAACCTGCACCCCAGTCGCGCATCCACCCGGCCGAACCGCTGTTGCGGGCGCTGAGGCGGCGATCGTCGGGGTTGCTGGCCCAGGCATCGACATAGGCGTAGGTCAGGCGCAGGCGGTCGCGCAGGGTAGGGCGCCAGTCCAGTTGTGCCTCGCTGCCGCTGAAGCGGGCCTTGTTGGCGTTGCTGGCGATGTACTGGTTGTTGCGCAGCGGCTCGCTGATCATGCCGGTGATCTCGTCGTAGAACAGCTTCACGTCCATGCTCAGGTCGATGTCGCTGAAATAGCCGTTGTAGCCCAGTTCGCGCGAGCGCATGCGCTCTTGCTCGAGGTCGCCGGGGCCGCGGGTCTTGACGAAGTATTCGCCGTTTTGCAGGCCGAATGCATTGGGCGTGAGGTTCTTGACCGTGTAGCTCCAGTTGACGTTGTTCTCGAACATGTCGGGCGAGCGCACGGCCTCGGAATACACCGCACGCAGGCCATGGCGCGGGGTGATCAGGTAGTTGACCGCCACACGCGGGGTCAGCGAGCTGCCGGACAGCTGCGAGTCCTCGAACATGGCGCCGCCCTGCAGGATCCAGTGCTCGTCGGCGCGCCATTCCAGTTGCCCGAACAGGCGCCAGGTCTGGTCGTCGACGCTGCCGTTGAAGTAGGTCTGCGAATCGGCCCGGTCATAGCGGTAGTTCATGCCGCTGAGCAGGCGCAGGCTGTCGGTCAGGCTCAGGGTGTCCTGGATTTCCAGGTCGTAGCGGGTTTCGCGGGTACTCTGGTCAACATCGCCGCATACCTGTTGCTTGCCGCCGTTCTGCCATTGCTCCTGCACTTTCTGCAAAAGCCCTTGCAGGGCCGGGTCGTTCGTGGCCAGGGGGGCACCTGTGGCAATGCCGCGCGCCACGCTTTCGGCAAAGTTCGGGTTCAGTTGCCAGAGCTGGGTCAGCTCGGGGCTGAACGACTGCACCGCATCACAGGCGCGCCACACTTGCTGGCGGTCAAAATGTTGCGCCGAGGCCTGAACATAAAGGCTGTGTTCAGCGCTGAATTCCTTGGTCCAGCGCAGCGAGCCGGCGTAGTCCTTGGCGTTGACGTCGGCGTTGTTGCCGGCTTCGTACTGCTGGAAAACCGGCTGGTAGGTGTAGGGCCGTTGATTGCTGCCTTCTTTGGCCGCAAGTTGCCATTCCAGGGTCTGGTCGATGGCCAGGGTATGACTGGCGCTGAGGTTGAAGCGGTTCAAACGGCGGCTGTCGCGGTAGTCCTGGCCGAACTGGTTCTCGTCGAAGCCGTCGTCGCGCTGGCCCGATACCGACAGGCGCATGTCGCCGCCCTCCCAGCCGAAGCCGTGGCTGAGGTAATAGTCGTTGATGCCATCCTGGCCGCGGGTCAGTTTCATCCGCGTGCCATGGCTGTCGGCCGGGTTGCGGGTCAGGATGTTGACCACGGCCATCAGCGCGTTGGCGCCATAGCTGACCGTGTTCGGGCCACGGAACACCTCGATACGCTCGATATCCTCCATGGCCAGGGGAATGTCGCTCCAGTCCACCGTGGCCAGGCCGGCGCGGTACACCGAGCGGCCATCGATCAGCACCTGCATGCGCCGCGCGTCGCTGGCGTTGCTGCCATGGTAGTTGACCGTGGGCTGGTTGCCGGCGCCGTAGCCGATCATCATGCCCGGTACCAGGCGCAGCAGCTCGGGGATGTCACGGGCACCGCTGGCGCGGATCAGTTCGCTGTCGATGACGGTCATGCTGCCCGGTACCGCTGCCGGCGACTGTTTCAGGCGCGTGGCGGTCAGAACCTGGGGCAGGTCGGTGTTGTCGATGAACAGATCCTCGGCCACGGCCGGGCTACCGAGCAGGGCGGTCAATATGAGCAGACGCGGGAAAGGGGGCGTGCCAGGGAACACAGAGCAGCCTTGTCTCAGGATGGAAACAGGCATGGTAACCGACCTTGGCGCAATTGCCAGTGACCCGCCTCAAGCTTCTGGCTGCAGGCATGCCGCGCCAGGCTTTTCTCGCTGCCGGTAGCTCGAAGCTTGCAGCTTGGCTTTATAATGCGCCGGTCGCCACTTACTTTATGGCTTTAACGGATTGAATATGACTGAACAGCAACCTGTTGCAGTTCTGGGCGGCGGCAGCTTCGGCACCGCCGTGGCGAACCTGCTGGCGGAAAACGGTGTGCCGGTGCGCCAATGGATGCGCGACCCGGCCCAGGCCGAGGCCATGCGTGTCAATCGTGAAAACCCGCGCTACCTCAAGGGCATTCGCCTGCACGACGGGGTGGAACCGGTCAATGACCTGCTGGCCACCTTGCAAGCCAGCGAGCTGGTGTTCGTGGCCCTGCCATCCAGCGCATTGCGCAGCGTGCTGGCGCCGCATGCCGAGCTGTTGCGCGGCAAGGGCCTGGTCAGCCTGACCAAGGGCATCGAGGCGCAGAGCTTCAAGCTGATGAGCCAGATCCTCGAAGAGATCGCCCCCCAGGCACGCATCGGCGTGTTGTCCGGGCCCAACCTGGCCCGCGAAATTGCCGAGCACGCGTTGACTGCCACGGTAGTGGCCAGCGAACACGAAGCGCTGTGCCAGCAGGTGCAAACGGTGTTGCACGGGCGTACCTTCCGCGTTTATGCCAGTGCTGACCGATTTGGCGTGGAGCTGGGCGGGGCGCTGAAGAACGTTTATGCGATCATCGCCGGCATGGCCGTGGCCTTGGGCATGGGCGAAAACACCAAGAGCATGCTGATTACCCGTGCCCTGGCCGAAATGACCCGCTTTGCCGTCAGCCTGGGCGCCAACCCCATGACCTTCCTGGGCCTGGCCGGGGTCGGTGACCTGATCGTCACCTGTTCGTCCCCCAAAAGCCGCAACTACCAGGTGGGTTTCGCACTGGGGCAGGGCCAGAGCCTGGAGGAGGCCGTTACCCGCCTGGGCGAAGTGGCCGAAGGCGTCAACACGCTCAAGGTGCTCAAGGCCAAGGCCCAGGAGGTGCAGGTGTACATGCCGCTGGTGGCGGGCCTGCATGCCATTCTGTTCGAGGGCCGCACGCTGAACCAGGTCATCGAGCACCTGATGCGTGCCGAGCCCAAGACCGACGTCGATTTCATTTCCATCAGCGGCTTCAACTGAGCCGAACAGAGCAAGGAGCGGTACATGAACGATACCCCGGAGCGCGCCCAACGCGAGTCGATCATCCTGCGGGTGCTGTGGATGCTGGTGTTCCTGGTGGTTTGGCAACTGGCTGAATTGCTGTTGGGCGGCCTGGTGCTGGTGCAACTGGTCTACCGCCTGGTGTATGGCGCACCCAGCGCCAGCCTGATGAATTTCGGCGACAGCCTGAGCCAGTACCTGGCGCAGATCGGCCGTTTCGGCACCTTCCATACCGACCAGAAACCCTGGCCGTTCGCCGATTGGCCAGCAGCGCGTGCGCCGGAAGGCGAGGCGCCGCACGCCGTAGCCCCGGCCCCGCACCCCGTGCGGGACGAGGAGCCCAAGCTGTGAAACTGTGGGTACTGCGCCACGGTGAGGCCGAACTGCGGGCCAACAGCGATGCCGAACGGCGCCTGACTGCGCATGGTCGCGAGCAGGTGGTGCGCAGCGCTGCCCATCTGCTGGGGCAGCCATTGCAGGCGATCATCGCCAGCCCTTATGTGCGGGCCCAGCAGACTGCGGCGCTGGTGCACGAGACCCTGGGGTTTGCCGAGCCACTGCGCACCGTGCCTTGGCTCACACCAGAGGCCGATGTGCAGCAGGTCATCGGCGCAATCGAGCGGCTGGGGCTGGAGCATGTGCTGCTGGTCAGCCATCAGCCGCTGGTGGGCAACCTGGTCGGGCTGTTGCAACATGGCCACCTGCAACAGCCAGCGGCCATGAGCACGGCCAGCCTGGCCGAGCTGGAAGGGGAATGGCCCCTGGCCGGGCTGATGACCCTGAAGGCGCTCAACGCCCCTGCCTGAGCTTGCGGGGGCCTGGGGCCCCAATACACCGAGATGGCAACTGACATTTTTGCCAGTTGTCCCTCGCGTCGACTGCTTGATAGCGTTGCCCGAAAACCAGCAGTCAGGGAGCGATGCATGAGCGGTGCGATGTGGGAGCTGCTGTGCTCCCTGGACCTGCAACCCACCATGGACCAGGTTGACCAAGGCGTTTCGTTGGACTTCGCCCAGTACAGCCTGCTGCGCGAGGCTGCCGACGCCAAGTTCTACCAGCTGATGCGCAAGGTCGAGGGTTATACGGTGCCGGGGCCGATCGCCCGGCCACAGAGCGAGCACGACCTGCAGACCCTGCAGGATGCCTGCCTGCGGGTATCCCATCTGCTGCAGTCCAGCTGCCTGGCCCTGCGCCGGCTGCAGCTGGATTACCAGGACCAGCGCCTGGCCCGTGAGGCGCTGCAGAGCCAACTGGCCTACATGCAGGCCTGCCTTCGCCGTTCACTGGAGAGTTTCGACCACGCTTCATGGCCTGATAGCCGCCGCCGATGACCTTTCCGGGCATTGCCGAACCGGCTCGCCATGCCGACAATGGGCCATCATTCCCGTCCGGATCAGGCGCCATGTCGCAGCAGATCTTTTTCGCCCATGCCAACGGTTTTCCCTCGGCCACCTACGGCAAGCTGTTCGCCGCGTTGGCGCCGGACTATCAGGTCCAACACCTGACTCAGCACGGCCATGACCCGCGCTTTCCGGTGGATGACAATTGGCAGAGCCTGGTCGATGAATTGCTGCACCACCTGGCGCAGCAGGAGCAGCCGGTGTGGGGCGTAGGCCATTCGCTGGGTGGGGTTTTGCACCTGCACGCGGCGTTGCGCTGCCCCGAGTACTACCGTGGGGTGGTCATGCTCGACTCGCCTGTGCTGACCCGTGCAGACCAATGGTTGCTGCGCACCGCCAAGCGCTTCGGCTTCATCGACCGCATCACCCCGGCCGGGCGCACCTTGGGGCGCCGTCAGCTTTTCACGGACCGCGACAGTGCCCGTGAGTACTTCGCCGGCAAGTCCCTGTTTCGCCAGTTCGACCCCGACTGCCTGGACGCTTACATAGAGCATGGCCTGCAGGCGATGCAGCAGGGCCTGCAACTGCGCTTCGACCCGGCCACCGAGATCAGCATCTACCGCAGTATCCCGCATACCAGCCCCGCCCCGGCGCGACAGTTGCAGGTGCCGCTGGCCATGGTGCGCGGTGACCGCAGCAAGGTCATCCGGCGCCACCATGCCCTGGCGGTGCGTGGCATGCCGCAAGGGGAGTACCACAGTGTGCCAGGGGGGCATATGTTCCCGTTGGAGCGGCCTGCCGATACCGCCAGCCTGCTCAAGGGCCTGTTCGACCGCTGGGGCCAGGCATGAGCGCGCAGGTCGAGGAAGTTCGCCTGAGTTTGGGCCACATCGAACTGGCCGCGCATCTGTTCGGGCCTGTGGACGGTCTGCCGGTGATCGCCCTGCATGGCTGGCTGGACAACGCCAACAGCTTCGCCCGCCTGGCGCCGCTGTTGCGCGGCTTGCGCATCGTTGCCCTGGACCTGGCCGGGCATGGCTATTCGGAGCACCGCCCGCCAGGGGCCAGCTATGCCCTGGCCGACTACGCCCACGATGTACTGCGGGTGGCCGAGCAACTGGGCTGGCAGCGTTTCGCCCTGCTGGGCCATTCGCTCGGCGCCATCATTGCGGTGCAAGTGGCCGGTGCGTTGCCGGAGCGGGTCAGCCACCTGGCCTTGATCGACGGCGTTATCCCACCCACCGGCGCCGAGCAGGATGCCGGTGAGCGCCTGGGCATGGCGTTGCTGGCGCAGCTGCGCCTGGATGGCAAGCGCAAATCGGTGTACACCACCCTCGAGCAAGGTGTGCAGGCGCGCATGAAGGGCATGGTCGCGGTAAGCCGGGAAGCGGCCGAACTGCTGGCGCAGCGCGGGCTGATGCCGGTGCCCGGGGGCTACAGCTGGCGCAGCGACAGCCGCCTGACCCTGCCTTCGCCGTTGCGCCTGAGCGACGCCCAGGCCATGGCCTACGTGCGCCGGGTGAATTGCCCGGCGCAACTGGTGATTGCCGCCGACGGGATGCTGGTGCGCCATACCGCATTGCTGGAGCAGCTACCCTTTGAGCAAATGACACTGCCGGGTGGCCACCACCTGCACTTGAACGATGAGCAGGGCGCGGCCCTTGTCGCAGACTGTTTCAATCGCTTCTTTGGCTTTGCTTGACTTGCACCGGACAAGTGTCGAGGCTTGGCGGGTTGAAAGGGAGACAACCATGCAATTGCCAGACAACCTGGAGCTTCACCTCGGCGCACGGCGCCGCCTGGGTCGCCGATGAGCGCGCCCCTGTCCATCCGCACCGTTGCAGCTGCCTGCCTGGCATTGGCCAGCCCGCTGCTGTGGGCTGGCAGCCTGCCGGTGCCTGCAGACGCCAACGTGGTCGACCAGCGCCCGGCCGTGGAGCAGGAGCGCGTCTACCCGCTGGGCCCATTGCGCAAGATCAGCGGCCGCCTGCGGGTTGACGACAAGGTCGAAAGCCGTGGCCAGGTCAGCTCGGTCACCTACGAGCTGCCGGTCGAACGCACCGCCCGCGAAGCCTTCACCAGCGCCCGCGAGGCGCTGCAGCGCGACGGTGGTTACCCGCTGTTCTGGTGCCAGGGCCGCGATTGCGGCGAGGCCAGCCTGTGGGCCAACGAGGTGTTTGCCAATGCCCGCCTCAACGGGGGGGACGAACAACAGGCGTTCATCCTGCTGCGCCGTTCGGCAGAACAGGCCGACACCCTGGTTGCGTTGTACAGCGTTACCCGCGGCAACCGCCGTGCGTATTTGCATGTGGAAGAGTTCGTCGCCGACAGCCCGTTGGGCGACTTGCTGCCCACGGCGGCCACGGTGCTGCGTGAAATGCGCGATACCGGCAAGCTCGACTACCCGGACCTAGCGGCACCCCAGCCTGCCTGGGCCAACCTGCTGGCACGCAGCCTGAACCTCGACAGTACCCTGCGTGCCAGCCTCAGCGGCGTTCAGGCCGAAGCCTGGCGCGAGGCGCTGATCAAGGCCGGGGTGCGCAACGGTCGCCTTGAAGTGGGCACTGCGCCTACCACTGGCTTGCACCTTGAACTGATTCGTTGAGCGGGTGCTGCGATGGTCAACAATGATCGCCTGCTGGTCCAGATTCTGTTGCTGGCGTTGCTGGGGGCCGGCCTTTGGGTGATGGCACCGTTCATATCGGCATTGCTGTGGGGCGCTATCCTGGCCTTTGCCAGCTGGCCGTTGATGCGCCTGCTCACACGGGTACTGGGGGGGCGCGAGACCCTGGCGGCCAGCCTGCTGACCATGGCCTGGATCCTGATCGTGGCGCTACCGCTGGTGTGGCTGGGTTTCAACCTGGCCGACCACATCCGTGATGCCACCGCGTTCGTCCGTGACGTGCAGGTCGACGGCCTGCCAGATGCCCCGGCCTGGCTGGGGGGGCTGCCGTTCGTGGGCGAGCGCCTGGTCAGCTGGTGGCAGTCGCTGGACCAGCAGGGGGCAGCCTTGCTGGCCTCGGTCAAACCGCACCTGGGGCAGGTTGGCAACTGGTTGCTGGCGCGCAGCGCGCAAATCGGCAGCGGCGTGCTGGAACTCACACTCAGCCTGGTGTTCGTGTTCTTTTTCTACCGTGACGGGCCGCGTTTGTCGGCGTTCGTGCTGCGCCTGCTGCACCGCTTGATGGGCGAGCGTGCCGCGTACTACCTGGAGCTGGTGGCCGCCACCGTGCAGCGGGTCGTCAACGGGGTGATTGGTACCGCCGCGGCGCAAGCGCTGTTGGCGTTGATCGGTTTTCTGATCGCCGGCGTGCCGGGGGCCATTGTGCTCGGCCTGGTGACCTTCATGCTCAGCCTGATTCCCATGGGGCCGCCACTGGCCTGGATCCCGGCCACCGCCTGGCTGGTGTGGAAGGGCGAGTACGGCATGGCGGTGTTCCTCGGTATCTGGGGCACGTTCGTCATCAGTGGCGTGGACAACGTGCTCAAGCCCTACCTGATCAGCCGGGGCGGCAACCTGCCGCTGGTGATCGTATTGCTGGGCGTGTTCGGCGGCCTGCTGGCGTTCGGCTTCATTGGCCTGTTCATCGGGCCTACCTTGCTGGCGGTCGGCTACAGCCTGTTGCTGGACTGGAGCCGTAACGCCGTAGAGCAACCGCCCCAGCACTAGCCTGTACGGGCCCGCTTCGCGCAGGCGTGCGCGAAGCGGGCCGCGCCGCCGCCTCGACACCCTGATCTTTACGCATTCTTTATACCCCTCGCTGCCCCTCCATCTCGTTCCTTTACACCCCTTCCTCGGACAATTCCCCAAAGCGGCCCAAGCCGCATCTCGGGGAGAACCACACATGAACATGCTCGACGGGCTGTCACTGCTACTGGCAGTGGCCTTGGCGTTTTATCTGCTGGTGGCGCTTTTGCGCGCCGATCGCGGCTAAGGAGCGGCCATGCACAGTTACGACTACGCCTTGCTCCTGGCATTCTTCGCCCTGGTGCTACTGCCGGCACCCTGGCTAGGGCGTTTCTATTTCAAGGTCATGGAAGGCCAGCGCACCTGGCTGTCACCCGTACTCGCCCCGGTCGAGCAGGCTTGCTACCGGCTGGCAGGGGTAGACGCGCGCCAAGAGCAGAACTGGCGCCAGTACACCCTGGCGTTGCTGAGCTTCAACCTGGCCGGCTTCCTGCTTCTGTTCACGGTATTGCTGTTGCAGGGCTACCTGCCCCTCAACCCGCAGCACCTGCCTGGCCAGGAATGGTCGCTGGCATTCAATACCGCCGTCAGCTTCGTCACCAATACCAACTGGCAGGCTTACAGCGGCGAGGCGTCGGTCAGCTACCTGAGCCAGATGCTTGGCCTGACGGTGCAGAACTTCGTCAGCGCCGCCACGGGCCTGGCCGTGCTGGTCGCGCTGTGCCGCGGTATTGCCCGGCGTAGCAGCGCAACGCTGGGCAACTTCTGGGCCGACATGACCCGCGCCACCCTTTACGGTTTGCTGCCGTTGTGCCTGTTGCTGGCGCTGCTGCTGGTATGGCAGGGCGTGCCGCAGACCTTTGCCGACTATGCCCACGCGTTGACCCTGCAAGGTGCCGACCAGAGCATCCCGTTGGGCCCGGCCGCCAGCCAGATCGCCATCAAGCAGTTGGGCACCAACGGCGGCGGTTTTTTCGGCGTGAACTCGGCGCACCCGTTCGAGAACCCCACGGCCTGGAGCAACCTGTTCGAGGTGGCATCGATCATCCTCATTCCGGCGGCCCTGGTGTTCACCTTCGGCCACTACGTCAAGGACCTGCGCCAGAGCCGCGCCGTCCTTGCCTGCATGCTCGCATTGTTCCTGATTGGCGGCAGCACGGCGCTGTGGGCCGAGCACCAGCCCAACCCGGCGCTTGCAGGCGAACAGGTCCAGCAGAGCGGCCCCATGGAAGGCAAGGAAAGCCGCTTCGGGACTACCGCTTCGGTGCTGTGGACCGTGACCACCACTGCCGCATCCAATGGCTCGGTCAATGCCATGCACGACAGCCTCAACCCGCTGACTGGCATGGTGGCGATGGTCAACATGATGGTCGGTGAGGTGATTTTTGGCGGTGTCGGCGCAGGGCTGTACGGCATGTTGCTGTTCGTGTTGATCGCCGTGTTCCTGGCCGGGCTGATGATTGGTCGTACGCCGGAGTACCTGGGCAAGAAGCTGCAGGCCCGTGAGGTGCAGTTGCTGGTGGCCACGCTGCTGGTGATGCCGCTGGGTGTGCTGGTGCTTGGCGCCATCGCTGCCAGCCTGCCCGGCCCGGCGGGGGCGGTCAGCAACCCGGGGGCGCATGGTTTCAGCCAACTGCTGTACGCCTACACCTCGGGTGCCGCCAACAACGGCTCGGCGTTCGCCGGGTTCGGTGCCAACACGGTGTACCACAACCTGATGATCGGCTTGGCCATGCTGATCGGCCGCTTCGGCTACATCCTGCCGGTACTGGCCTTGGCCGGCAGCCTGGCGGCCAAGAAGACCGCGCCCCTTGGAGTCAACAGCTTCCCCACCCACGGCCCGCTGTTCACCGGCCTGCTGCTGGTGACCATCCTGCTGGTCGGTGGCCTGACATTTTTGCCGACCTTGGCCCTTGGGCCGATCGCCGAACATTTGAGCCTGGGTTTTTGAGGATCGACCATGAATATGCCCATTCCTGAAATGAAAGCCCGGCACAGTGCCAAAGACCAGACCCGGTTTGCGGCGCTGTGGCGCCCAGCGCTGGTACAGGCCTTGGTCAAGCTCGACCCACGCCAGTTGCAGCGCTCGCCGGTCATGCTGGTGGTGGCGGTGACGGCGCTGCTGACCACGGTACTGTGTTTTGCCCCTGGCAGTGGCGTCAGCCGCGGCGTGGCCGTGCAGATTGCCCTGTGGCTGTGGTTCACCGTGTTGTTCGCCAACTTTGCCGAAGCCCTTGCCGAAGGGCGCGGTAAAGCCCGCGCCGACAGCCTCAAGGCCGGCAGCCAAGGCTTGACCGCCCAGCGCCGTCAGCGTGACGGCCACTATGAAACGGTAGCTGCCGGCGCCTTGCGCAAAGACGATGTGGTGCGTGTAGTGGCCGGTGAAATGATCCCCGCCGATGGTGAGGTGCTCGAAGGGATCGCAGCGGTCAACGAGGCAGCGATCACGGGTGAGTCGGCGCCGGTCATTCGTGAATCCGGTGGCGACCGCTCGGCCGTCACCGGTAACACCCGGCTGGTTTCCGACTGGCTGCTGATCCGCATCACCAGCAACCCGGGCGAGTCCACCCTGGACCGCATGATTGCCCTGGTCGAAGGTGCCAAGCGGCAGAAAACCCCCAATGAAGTCGCCCTCGACATCCTGCTGATCGGGCTGACGCTGATCTTCCTGATCGTGGTGGTGACCTTGCAGCCATTCGCCCACTTCGTCGGCGGCAGCCTGCCGCTGATCTTTCTCGCTGCCTTGCTGGTGACGTTGATCCCCACCACCATCGGTGGCCTGTTGTCGGCCATCGGCATTGCCGGTATGGACCGGCTGGTACGGTTGAACGTGATCGCCCGCTCGGGCCGTGCCGTGGAAGCGGCCGGGGACGTGCATACCCTGATGCTCGACAAGACCGGCACCATTACCTTCGGCAACCGCCGTTGCAGCGCACTGCACGCCGCGCCGGGCGTAACCGCACGGGAACTGGGGGAGGGCGCCCTGCTGGCCTCGCTGGCTGACGATACCGCAGAAGGCAAGTCGATCGTCGAGTACCTGCGTCAGTTGCATGCCGTTGTCGAACCCCCTGCCGGGCACTACGAAGCCGTGGCATTCAGTGCCGAAACGCGTCTGTCGGGCATCGACTTCCAGCAGCGCCGCTACCGCAAGGGGGCCGTCGATGCGGTGCTGGCATTCGTCGGCATGCAGCGCCTGGACATGCCGCCAGCGCTGGCCCGTGAGGTTGAACGCATCGCCCAGAGCGGTGGCACGCCCTTGCTGGTGTGCCTGGACAAGCGCCTGCTTGGGGTGATCCACCTCAAGGACGTGGTCAAGCCTGGCATCCGCGAACGCTTCGCCGAATTGCGCAAGCTGGGTATCCGCACCGTGATGGTGACCGGTGACAACCCGTTGACGGCTGCTGCCATCGCAGCGGAGGCCGGGGTGGATGATGTGCTGGCCGAGGCCACGCCGGAGAAAAAGCTGGCGCGCATTCGCCAGGAGCAGAACGACGGCCGCCTGGTGGCCATGTGCGGCGACGGTGCCAACGACGCCCCGGCGCTGGCCCAGGCCGACGTGGGCATGGCCATGAATGACGGCACCCAGGCGGCGCGCGAGGCGGCCAACATGGTCGACCTGGACAGCGACCCGACCAAGCTGCTGGACGTGGTGCAGGTCGGCAAGCAGTTGCTGGTGACCCGGGGGGCGCTGACCACCTTTTCCATCGCCAATGACGTGGCCAAGTACTTCGCCATCCTGCCGGCGCTGTTCGCTGCCATCTACCCGCAGTTGGGGGTGCTCAACCTGATGCACCTGGCCAGCCCGCAAAGCGCGATCCTCTCGGCCATCGTGTTCAATGCCCTGATCATCGTCGTGCTGATTCCTTTGGCGCTACGGGGTGTCCGGGTCCAGGCGGCCAGCGCTGCCCACCTGTTGCGGCGCAACCTGTTGATCTACGGGCTGGGCGGCATCGTGGTGCCGTTTGCCGGCATCAAGCTGATCGATCTGTTGCTCAACGCCCTGCACCTGGTCTGAGGAGGCCACCATGAACGCTTATCTACGCCCTGCCTTGAGCCTGGCCTTGACGATGACCTTGATCACTGGCGCGCTATACCCCCTGGTGGTGACCGGGGTCGCCCAGGTGGCTTTCCCGGTACAGGCCAACGGCAGCCTGGTGCGCGATGACCAGGGCCAGGTGCGGGGTTCGGCCCTGATTGCCCAGAACTTCCAGGGCGATGGCTGGTTCCATTCACGGCCTTCGGCAGGCGCCTACGCCACCGTGGCCAGCAGCGCCAGCAACCTTGCGCCGAGCAACCCGGCGCTGGTGGCGCGGGTCCAGGGCGATGCGGCGCTGCTGTACCAGGCCCAGCAAGGGCCGGTACCGCAGGCGCTGCTGACCACCTCGGGCAGCGGCCTGGACCCGCACCTGCCACCGGCGGCGGTGGCCTACCAGATTCCCCGGGTCGCAGCGGCGCGGCAGTTGCCCGTGGCGCGCTTGCAAGCCTTGCAGGAAGAGGCCACCCTCAGGCCATTGATCGGCCCGCCGGTGGTCAATGTGCTGGCGTTGAACCGGGCCCTGGAAAAACTCGCCAGCAAGAGCAAAGGATGAAACATGAGTGATTCCGCGCGTGCAGACGCGTTGTTGGCTACCCTGCCGCGCACCGGCCGTGGCCGGCTGAAGGTGTTCCTCGGTGCTGCGCCGGGGGTGGGCAAGACCTTCGCCATGCTGCAAGCCGCGCATGCCCAGCAACGCCAGGGCGTGCAGGTAGTGGCCGGGGTGGTCGAAACCCACGGCCGTGGCGAAACCGAGGCGCTGCTTGCCGGCTTGTTGCAGCAGCCCATGCTGCGCAGCCAGTATCGGGGGGTCACCCTTGAGGAAATGGACCTCGACGGCCTGCTCGCGTGTGCGCCAGCCTTGGCACTGGTCGATGAGCTGGCGCACACCAACGCCCCCGGCAGCCGCCACGCCAAGCGCTGGCAGGACGTGCAGGAGCTGCTGGCCGCGGGCATCGACGTGTACACCACGGTCAATGTGCAGCACCTGGAAAGCCTCAACGACAAGGTGCGCGACATCACCGGCGTGCACGTGCGCGAAACCTTGCCTGACTGGGTGCTGCAGGAAGCCTTCGAGCTGGTGCTGATCGACCTGCCACCGCGTGAGTTGCTGGAGCGCTTGCGTGAAGGCAAGGTGTACGTGCCCGAGCAGGCGCGGGCCGCCATCGATGCGTTTTTCTCGCAAACCAACCTCACCGCTCTGCGCGAACTGGCCATGCAGACGGCAGCCGCCCAGGTCGATGCCGACCTGGCCCATGGCTACCGCCAGCGCGGGCAGGCAGCCCCCGCGTTGCGCGGCCGGCTGCTGGTCGGTGTGGATGGCGATGACCAGGCCGAGCGCCTGGTGCGTCACGCCAGCCGCGTGGCCCAGCGCCGCCACTTGCCGTGGAGCCTGGTGCATGTGGACAACGGCCGTTTGCGTGACGAGGCAGCCCGCCAGCGCCTGCAGGCGGCCCAGCAACTGGCCGAGCGCCTGGGAGGCGAAGTGGTGTTGCTGCGTGCCGGTGAAGTGGCGCGCACGCTGATCCAGCATGCGGCCGAGCGGCGCGCCAGCCTGGTACTGGTCGGCCAGTCGCGCGACCGTGTGCACCGGCGCTGGTTCGGTGCAGGGGTGGCTGCCCGGCTGTTGCGTGAAAGCCATGGGCTGGAAATCAACGTGCTGGACCGCGATGTACAGCCCTCGGCGCCGCGTTCGGCGGTGCGCCGGGTGTGGGTCTGGCGGCACTACCTGCTGGCGTTGCTGGCCACCGGGATGGCCGCAGGCCTGGCTTGGGCCGTGTCGAGCGTGCTGGCACTGCCGAACATCTCGCTGGTGTTTCTGGCCGCGGTGCTGCTGGTGGCGGTACGCAGCAGCCTGGGGCCGGCCCTGGCCTGCGCGGCACTGTCGTTCCTGGCGTATGACTTTCTGTTCATTCCGCCCAATTTCTCGTTCAGCATCCAGCGCGAAGAAGATGTGCTGACGCTGGTGTTCTTCCTGCTGATGGCCGCCCTTACCGGCAACCTGGCCGCCCGCCAGCGCCGCCAGTTGCAGGCGCTGCGCGAAACCCAGGCGCAGACCAGCCAATTGCTCGACCTGTCGCGCAGGCTGACGGTGGCCACTGACCGCCAGGCCGTGTTCAACGCCGCCGGGCAGCACCTGGGCGGCTGGCGCGACCTGCAAGTGTGCCTGCTGCAGCGCACTGCCGATGGCCAGCTGCAGGTGGCCAGCGGCGAGCACCAGGGCTTCAGCGCCACCGAGCGGGCCGCCGCCGATTGGGCCTGGCAACACGGGCAGGCCGCCGGGCACGGCAGCGACACCCTGCCGGAGGGGCGCTGGTGGTGGTGGCCACTGGCGGTGGATGAGCAACCGCTGGCGCTGTTGGGCGTGCGCCCACGCTCAGGCCAGCCGCTGAGCGACCCGCGTCGGCGCCTGCTGATCGCCCTTGGCCAGCCGCTGGCCCAGGCCCTGGCCCGTGCCCGCCTTGCCGAACAACTGGAAGCCGCGCGCTTGCATGGCGAGACCGAGCAGCTGCGCAGTGCCTTGCTGGCTTCGGTATCCCACGACCTGCGCACCCCATTGACGGCCATGCGCGGCAGCATCGACAGCTTGCTGGCGCTGGGCGAAGCGATTCCGCTCGACGACCGCCGCGAGCTGTTGGAGGGCACCCGCGACGAGGCCGAGCGCCTGGACCGCTACATCCAGAACCTGTTGGACATGACACGCCTGGGGCACGGTGGCCTCAAGCTGGCCCGCGACTGGGTGGCGCCAGCCGATATCGTTGGCAGTGCGCTCAACCGCCTGCGCGTGGTGTTGGCGCCGCTTCGCGTGCACACCGACGTGCCTGGCGATCTGCCGCTGCTGTTCGTGCATGCGGCATTGATCGAGCAGGCATTGGTCAATGTGCTGGAGAACGCTGCGCGCTTCTCGCCGGCCAATGGTCGGCTGGAACTGCGGGTGGCGGTGCAGGACGAGCGGCTGTGCCTGACCGTGAGCGACCAGGGGCCGGGCATTCCCGTGGGCGAGCGCGAAAAGATCTTCGACATGTTCTACACCGCCGCCCGTGGCGATCGCGGCGGGCAGGGGACTGGCCTGGGCCTGGCCATCTGCCAGGGCATGATCGGTGCCCATGGCGGGCAGATCCTGGTGGGCGAAGGCATTGATGGCCAGGGCACCGGCATCACTTTATGCTTGCCGCTGCCCCCGCAACCTGCAGCCGAAAGTGAAAGCCCATGAGCCAGCCCGCCACCCTGTTGGTTATCGACGATGAACCGCAGATCCGCAAATTCCTGCGTATCAGCCTGGCCTCGCAAGGCTACAAGGTGCTCGAGGCGGCTACCGGTGCCGAAGGCTTGGCCCAGGCGGCCTTGGGCAAGCCGGACCTGGTCGTGCTGGACCTGGGGCTGCCTGACATGGACGGCCAGCAGGTGTTGCGGGAGCTGCGGGAATGGAGCTCGGTCCCGGTGTTGGTGCTGTCAGTGCGTGCCAGTGAGCTGCAGAAGGTCGATGCGCTGGATGGTGGGGCCAACGACTATGTGACCAAGCCGTTCGGTATCCAGGAATTTCTCGCACGGGTCCGTGCGTTATTGCGCCAGGTGCCGCAAGCCGGGGGCTCGGAAGTGAAGGCCAGCTTCGGGCCGTTGACGGTGGACTTCGCCTTTCGCCGGGTAACCCTGGAGGGCGTGGAAGTGGCGCTGACACGCAAGGAGTACGCGCTGCTGGCGTTATTGGCCGGGCACCCGGGGCGAGTGATGACCCAGCAGCAGTTGCTCAAGGATATCTGGGGGCCCAGCCATGTGGAGGATACCCATTACCTGCGCATCGTGGTCGGGCACCTGCGCCAGAAACTAGGCGATGACCCCACGGCGCCACGCTTCATCATCACCGAAGCGGGGGTGGGTTACAGGCTGGTGGCGCCTGTTGCCTAGCGGAAAGTCGCGCTGGTTGCGGCTGGACCAGGCAGCGCCGACCACGCGGCTGCCTGGGGGGAACAGGTTCTTCGCCCGGTGAATTGAGCATCGGGTGACTTCAAGGGGCTGTTCTTGACTCCAGGTCCATTTCGGCTGGCCATTCCACTTTAGGGGCAAGACGCAGGGCGAACTCACACCAGAGCACGTCGTTGTGATCCTTCGGTTCCCCAGGTGGGGGTAAGGCGCTGGGGCCATGCTGCATGTAAGTGCAGACGTAAGCCCAGGCATGTTGATCCGCCCCCATGGTACTCAGGGGAAACCGGTCGATGACATTGTTCGTTCCGGGTGCGACGATGGACAGCATGACCCCACATTTGAAACTGGGCGCACCGCTTCCCGGCAGGCCACGCTGAAACCAGCGCTCGGCGCGCACTTGCGACCAGTCGTAGCAGACTGGCTCGACTCTCCAGGTTCCGAAAGGCTTCCACCAACAGTATTTGAAGTTGTAGGCATAGATTTTTTTTCGTTTCCGGTTGAAACGAATGGGTTCGTCGCGGGGGAGAGATAGACTGATTCGAATGAAAAAAACGGATCCCCATACTCCGCTGACTAATGAAAAAATGCTAATGATTAGGAACTCAAAGTCAAATTGTTCGAGAGTTTTTATTGTCTCAATGGGTAAGTAGGCAGTGAAAAAAATAACGGGCAGTGAAATTATGGCCATTAATTCCCTGGCTCCGCTTATATTTCTAGCTATTTCAAGGTAGATTGAATCTTGGTGGTTTGGGGGTTGGTAACCTAAGCCAGGTATACTTGTGCAGGGAGCATCGGGTAGGGGAAGGTCTTCCTTCCAACCAGCACAAGGAGGATTCAGTAGCGGCCGGGGCATTAGAAGATACTCCAGGTGGAATTAGTTTTATTCTCGAGTGTTATCACTTTTGCATGGTTCGATTTATCGTGTCTGTTGGGCCAATAGGCAAGAGTCAACTCTATCCCCTCTATATTATGATTGTCCAAAAGGGGAAGTGAACCAGTGATGCGAATGGTTCTGTCGAGGGCTCTGAAGATAAAGTGTTTATCGAGACTCGCAGGCTCAGCGAGGACACCTTCTGAAGCTCTTGAGTTGTATTCGATTCTCCCAGTATCAGAGTTATAAGCGGCGATGCAACATGGTTGACCAACGCGTGATGGGATTATTACAAGATGCCATTCGTACTGCGTCAATTCGGAGGTCGGGTTCGGCAGACTGAGATCTACGTCTAGATAGAAGCCCGCCGCAACAGCGTTTCCGTCATTAAGCATCCCTCCTGCTGAATATGGCGTATTTGCGGTGTGGGAGGAATGAAATCTCGTTTCGATCGACACGTAAGCGTGTAGACCAATGACTGCTGCATTGAATGCGCTAACAGCGTTGTCGAGGTCTTTGTCTTCGATCCAGCGTCGATGGCCCTCTGGCTTTCCCCATTTACTGTGTCGTGTCCACAGCTCTAACAATGAAGACTCATGGTCTTTGGCGTTTATCGCCAGTGCGTAGGCCGCCAGTCCAAATAAAACAACAGTGCCTAGCGCGATGAGAAGAGAGGTCGTCAATATGGCGCTAACAATACCAGCGCCAGCAGAGAGTACTGATGCTGCGGCTGCGTGCTTGTATGAGAGGCTCGCTAACTCATCACCCTCACGGCCAGTTCGAAGGCCGGCATTCCAGTACTGCACGGCATCCATAACACCAGCCATCGCCGCGATGCCACCGCCGTACCGCGCAATACTGATGCCCAAACCCGCCGTTAGGATTTGCCCGGGGCGCTGTGTGCGTGCGAATACCTGCGCAACAACCAGTCCTGCGGCCTCAACACTGGCACCCAGCACCCCCAGCGATGAAGACCAGACCGCCGCCTGCGCCTCGGGGTTGTGCTGATGGGTCTGCTGTAACGCCCGGTAGTTTCTACGCAGGCTGTCCTGCTGAAACCACAGCCCGCCCAGCGCAAGCAGCAGGCCGATGCTGCCCGTACCGGTCGCCGCATCCCGCAGGCTACGCATTGCATCGCTGGCCACGCTTTGCGCCGCCATCGAACTGATCTGCAGCCCGGCAGACACCTGTGCCTTTACCGAGGCTGCACCGATCGCCACATTGCGCACCAGCGCGCCGAAACCTTCGGCCGTCGACGTTTTCAGCTGGACCAACCGTGCCTGTAATTGCTCGGCGCTCTCGAATGTCCACAGCACCACGTCGATCATCTGGTTGCGGTTACCGACCGCGGCGATATTGATTGCGCCGCTCAGCACCATGGCGCGGACCTTGCGCCCCACGGGGTCGCGGAACTGCTGGTCGACCTGCTGCAGAAATGCATCGGTACGGATTTGCAGGGCCTCGTCGAGCACGCTCAGGTACTCGCCGACAGTCAATGAAACGCGCAGCGGGGTTACGTGCTGCCCGGCATACAGCGCGAAAGCCGCACGGTGCACATGGCCGACCAGGGTGCGGCTGCGTTCGCTGAGGTGCTGGGCGAGCGTATTCCCTGCGCTGGTGGTCGCGGCCAGCAGTTGACCGACGGCATCCTGCAGCGGCTTGACCATCAGCAACTGGCCCTCGGGGGTGCCTGCGATGGCTTTGATGATGTCGTAGACCTTGCCGAAGTCGTCGCCTGCCAAGCCGCCGATCACGTGCTGCAGCAGCGTCTGGTTCCTGGCCATCAGCGCCTGGTACAACAAGCTGTGCTCGTCTTCCAGCAGTTGCTGCCAGACGAGCTGCGTCATACCCAGCGGCTGACCTTCCTCGGGCATCAGTTCGCTAGGGCCCCCGGCCAGGCAGTCGGCCATCATCTGGATGAAGTACTCGACCGAGACCGGGTCGGCAGCGTCGTAGTCGAAGCGACCGATCTGGTGAAACGCCGGCTTGGCGTAGTGCAGCGCGTACAGCTGGCCAACCTGGTCGATCATCGACTGCCAGTGGTTCAGTTCACGGTCGTAGCCAGCCTGGAACGCCGCGCGGGCGCTTTCGTCATAGCGCGCTTGCAAGCGGTCCCGGGCCTGCTCCTGGTTGCGGGCGGTGTTGCGGCGGGTCTGCCTTGCGATATCCACTGGCGGCAGGTGCGCCTTGATGCCGACGGGGCTGTCGTTCCACTGTTCGACCTGGCGTGCCTCACGCTCAGCTGCCTCGGCGCCCTGTGCGGCGGCCGTGGCAGCATGCAGTTGCTGGATGCCCAGCAACGCCTGGGAGGTGAAGTACTCGAAGTGCCGCTGCGGCTGCGCGCGCCATGCCTGCATGGCCTGGACCCAACCTGTGCGCTGGGCGTTCAGTTCCACCACCATGCCGACGGGGTCGGGCAAGGTCAGCGCCAGCACACCGTTTGGCAATTGTTCCCGGGCAATGACGGTACGCAGATAGTTGTGGGTTTCGGACCACCGACCCAAACGGCTGTAGAAGCCGTGAGCACTCGTGAACCGGGCCGATGAAAAGGTGGAGAACTCGAGCACGCTCTCCATGCCGAAGCGGAAACTGTCGGTCATGGCGATGCCGAGGCTGGCGGGGTCGTTGCGTGCACGGTGCAGGTCGACTTCGACGAAGCGGGCGAGGGTGGCCGGGTCTGACTGGGCGATGCCTTTGCGGTAGCGGTCGAGCACGGTGCGCGGCCACGGATCGTTGGCGAAGGCAACCCAAGCGGTGCGGTACAGCGACGTGTCGATGTTGATGAACGAGGCGATGACGTCATGGCCTGCGGTGGCACACCCTTTGGGCAATGGCCTGGGTGGCCCCAGCGGCATCTGCGATACCGGAAACCGCTGCAAGCTGGCATCGGCCGCCACTGCGTAGGCCTGCCAGGTGGCCTGGTCGAGCAGAACGTAAACGTAGCCCTGGCGCAACAGGCGGAGCTGGTCGGTATGCATCGGGTGGTAGGTGATTTCGCTATCACTGGCCCAGCGAAACAGGTGCCCGGCATCGGGGCGCGGGGCATAGGCCTCGCGCAGCAGCAGGATGGGCAGGCCAATACGCCCGCAGGCGTTGCAGCCGCCGTGGCTGTTGGGGATTTCTTCCTGCATGGCGGCATGGATGGTTGCACTGATGCTCATGAGTAGCCTCCTGCCTGCGGCAGGTCGGCGACGATGCGCGCCCAGGCACTGTCGCCGTAGCGGGCGAAGCAGGCGGCCAGGCGTTGCTGGCCAGCCACCGCCTGTGCCACGTCGCGCTGGATGGTCGGGTGCTGTAGCAGCAAGGGGTGGACCATGAGCAGGTGCAGGCACATGCACTGGATATCGCCACGATCGCGCAGGCCCTGCTTGAAGGCCCTGATCATCAGGTTCATGACATGGACGGGCGCGTTGGCCGGCAAGCCGGATGAGCCTGGGCATTGGCCACGGGTGGCGCCAGTTTGCGCGGTCGCCAGGCGATGCCAGGCACTGAGCAACTGAATGATCTGTGGCGCGACGCTCTGGGTTGCGCGGACTTCCCGGGTGATGCGCAGCTCGCCAGCCGGCGATGGCCGTTCGAGCACCGTGCAACTGCCGCAACCATCGGGATGCAGCCAGCTGCGAATCGGCCCGAGTACTGCGCCAGCATTGTTCAGGGTGACGCGCAGCAACGCCAGCCTCACGGGTTCGTACCAGGCCGTGATGCCATGCGGGGCGGGCTGATGCAGCACATGGCACTGCTGGCTGATATGCCGGGCAATGGCTTCGGCGGGTTGATCGCTGAGCAGCCAGGCACACACGTAGTGCCAGGTGGCCGTAGCCTCTCGGGCGGCGTAGGTTGCGCTCAATGCGGCCAGAGCGCCGCACGCCTGGCCGGGGCGGGCCAGCCGCACCAGCGCAGGCCAGCGTTCAGGGGCCTGCACCAGGCCGCTGCTGTCGATGCGCGTTACGGCGTCACTGCCCAGCGCCTCGGCCAGCATGGCGATGTCCAGCGGGTGCCCGCCCGGGCAGCCAGCGAAGGGGGCCAGCAGCAGGTAGAAGGCTTCATCGGGGTGGCGGTGCCGGTGCGCGAAGTCATCCACCGACTGCTGGTAGCCGCGTGCGGCTTGGCTCGACATGAGAAGTTCCTTTTCTTCTGGATGGCGAGCGCGAATCTAGCGAGGAATCGCTTCAGTGGGCAGTTACTGGAGTCTTAGCGGGCTGTAAGAATTTTCTTTTTTTGAATCAGGCCGCAGCGTGCCGCCGGCACCCCTTGGCCCGCCCGGCGCTGGGCGACCGCCGTTCAGGCCCTGGGCGGCTCTGCCTCGAAGCACTGGCGCATGACGTCCAGATAACGGCGGGCGCCCAGGCCCAAGGGGCGTGCCTTGAGCCAGATGATGTCCACCCACAAGCGCAAGCGGCTGGCCATGTTGTCGAAGCGCACTTCGGCCAGCGCGCCGGATGCAATCAGCGGTTCCACCAGGGGTTGTGGCAGGTATGCCCAACCCAGCCCGGACTGCACCAGATCCAGGGTGGCCAGGTAGCTGTCGGTCAGCCAGATGCGCCGCGACAGCACCATGCGCGGGTCCGAGCCGGTGGGCTTGCCCGAAGCCACGATGATTTGCCGTTGCTCGGCGAAGGCTTCTTCGGGCAACGGCGTGCCGCTGTTCTGCCCGGCCGGATGGCGCGGCGAGGCCACCGCAACCAGCAGCTGGCTACCGGCTTCGAGGAATGACTCGCGCTCATCGATGCCTGGCCGCTCGAACACCAGTGCCAGTTGCACGCTGCCTTCGTGCAGCAGGCGAATGGCCTCGGTCTGGGTGGCCGAGCGCACTTCCACTTCCAGGCTGGGAAACGCCTGGGCGAGGGTTTCCAGTGGCTGGCTCCAGCGCCCGGTCTGCAGTTCGGGCGCCATGGCGATGGTCAGGCGTTTCTCCAGGCCCTGGTGCAATTGCAAGGCCTGGGCGTCGAGCAGGTTGAGCTGGCAGATCACTTGCCTGGCTTGAGGCTCCAGGGCCAGGGCGGCGCTGGTGGGCAGGGCCTTGCGCGTTGCCCGGTCGAACAGCGGCAGGTCCAGTTCGGCCTCGAGTTGAGCGATTGCCATGCTCACCGCGGACGGCACGCGCCCCAGCTTGCGGGCGGCGGCGGAGAACGAGCCGGCATCCAGCACTGCGAGGAAGATTGCCAGGGAGTCGCTGGAGAAGGCCATGTTCGCTGAACCTGATGTGGAGGCGTTGATAGCCGATGGTACTGGATGGGGTGGCCGGTGGAGGGTTCGAGTTTTTCGAGGCCTGAAATCGCGCGCCTTGAAGGCGAACCCTTCACAATTCAACACTTACCGCGGGGCAGGGCTGCAGCGTGGGAGCGCAGGACTCCCACCGAGGGCGGGGGGGAATCAGAGGTCGATGGCTTTAGCGGCGATGCGTGCCTGGTCCAGCAACACGTTCAGCTCGGCGACCTGTTGGCGCAGTTGGTCACGTTCGTCTTTGAGTTTACGCAGCTCATCACGGCGCACGGAGACATAGAGGGTCTGGGTTGGGGTTGCAGGCATCAAGGTACCCATGAGCACACCTCGCGGTTTTGGCTGGTGACAATTCAAAGCGTAGACGCTTCTGGCGGCCGCATTTTGAATTCTTTCACAAGCCTTGGGAACTTTTTTGTTTATCGTGGTCTTGCCGTTCGTCGCTGAACCCTCGGGCGGCATGCTGGACTAACCTGAACAGCTGGACTGTTGTCATCTATTTCGAAAGGGGAGCATCGGCTCATGCAACTGGGAATCGTCGGGCTGGGCCGCATGGGCGGCAATATCGCAAGGCGCCTGATGCGCGCTGGCCACCGCACCGTGGTGCACGACCGTAACCGCGAGGCGGTTACCGGCCTTGAAGGCGAGGGCGCCCAGGGCGCACACGACCTTGGCGCGCTGGTGCAAAAACTGAAAGCGCCACGCGCGGTATGGGTGATGCTGCCGGCTGGCGAGCCGACCGAGCAGACCATCGCGCAACTGGCCGAGCTGCTGGAGCCGGGCGATGCCATCATCGACGGCGGCAACACCTTCTACAAGGACGACATGCGCCGCGCCGCCGAGCTGGCCAAGCGTGGCCTGCGTTACCTGGACGTAGGTACCTCTGGCGGGGTATGGGGCCTGGACCGCGGCTACTGCATGATGATCGGTGGCGAGAAGGACGTGTTCGAGCGCCTGGAACCGCTGTTCAAGGCGTTGGCACCGGGTGTAGGCGACATTCCGCGCACCCATGGCCGCAGCGGCGAACACCAGCGCGCCGAGCATGGTTATATCCACGCTGGCCCACCGGGCGCCGGCCACTACGTGAAAATGGTGCACAACGGCATCGAATACGGCCTGATGCAGGCCTATGCCGAAGGCTTCGACCTGCTGCGCAGCAAAGGCGGCAACGAACTGCCGGAAGACCAGCGCTTCGACCTCGATGTGGCCCAAATCGCCGAGGTATGGCGCCGGGGCAGTGTGGTTACCTCGTGGCTGCTCGACCTCACCGCCGATGCGCTGGTGGCCGATCCGCAGCTGTCGCAGTTCAGTGGCTCGGTATCCGACAGTGGCGAGGGCCGCTGGACCATCGATGCCGCCGTGGAGCAGGCAGTGCCGGTACCGGTCCTGTCCAGCGCATTGTTTGCCCGTTTCCGCTCGCGTCAGCAGCAGGGCACCTACGGTGACAAAGTGCTCTCGGCCATGCGCCTGGGCTTCGGTGGCCATGTCGAGAAAAAAGACGAATGACTAAAAAGAGCACTCCGGCCGCACCCCCCTGCACGCTGTTTCTGTTCGGCGCCAATGGCGACCTGGTCAAGCGCTTGCTCATGCCTGCGCTGTACAACCTCAGCCGCGACGGTTTGCTCGACCGCAACCTGCGCATCGTTGGCGTTGACCACAACCCTGCCACGGCCGAGGAGTTTGCCGCACGCCTGCATGCGTTCATGGCCGAGCGGGACAAGGGCGGCGAAGGCGCCGCCCAGTGCCTGGACGAAAAACTCTGGGCGCGGCTGGCCAAGCGCCTGGACTACCAGACGGGCGATTTCCTCGACCCGGCCACTTACCAGGCCCTGGGCAAGCGCATCGACAAGACCAGCCACGGCAACGCCATCTTTTACCTGGCCACCTCGCCGCGTTTCTTCCCTGAAGTGGCCCAGCGCCTTGGCGAGGCCGGCTTGCTCGACGAGTCTGCCGGCGGCTTTCGCCGGGTCGTGGTGGAGAAGCCGTTCGGCACCGACCTGGCCAGTGCCGAGGCGTTGAACGCCTGCCTGCTGAAGGTGATGGGCGAGCGGCAGATCTACCGTATTGACCACTACTTGGGCAAAGAAACGGTGCAGAACATTCTGGTCAGCCGGTTCTCCAATGGGTTGTTCGAGTCGTTCTGGAACAACCACTACATCGACCATGTGCAGATCACCGCCGCGGAAACCGTCGGTGTCGAGACGCGGGGTGGCTTCTACGACGCCACCGGCGCCTTGCGCGACATGGTGCCCAACCACCTGTTCCAGCTGCTGGCGATGGTTGCCATGGAACCGCCGGCAGCGTTCGGCGCCGACGCCGTGCGCGGCGAAAAGGCCAAGGTGATCGGCGCCATCCGCCCGTGGTCGGCGAAGATGGCGCTGAAGCATTCCGTGCGGGGCCAGTACAGCGCCGGCAAGCAGGGGCGCAAGCACCTGCCCGGCTACCGCGAGGAGGCCAACGTCGCGCCCGACAGCCAGACCGAAACCTACGTGGCGCTGAAGGTGATGATCGACAACTGGCGTTGGGCGGGCGTGCCGTTCTACTTGCGTACCGGCAAGCGCATGAGCGTGCGTGACACCGAGATTGCCATCTGCTTCAAGCCGGCACCGTACGCGCAGTTCCGCGAGTCGGAGCTGGAGCGGCCCAAACCCAACTACCTGAAAATCCAGATTCAGCCCAACGAAGGCATGTGGTTCGACCTGCAGGCCAAGCGCCCCGGGCCGGAGTTGGTAATGGAGAACGTCGAGCTGGGCTTTGCCTACAAGGACTTCTTCAAGATGACCCCGGCGACCGGCTACGAGACCTTGATCTATGACTGCCTGACCGGTGACCAGACCCTGTTCCAGCGGGCCGACAACATCGAGAACGGCTGGCGTGCCGTGCAGCCGTTCCTCGACGCCTGGGCCCAGGGGGGCGAGGTGCACGAGTACCCGGCGGGTGAAGATGGCCCCGAGGCGGGCAATGACCTGCTGAGCCGGGACAAGCGGGAATGGCACCGATTGGGGTAACAGGTTTTTCGGCGTGTGCCGGCCGCTTGGCGAGTGACCCCCCTCTGACAGGTGCTGCACAACCCCTTGGGCGGTGCAGCCCTGTGGGGCGGGTTGACAAGCGAAAGGGCCAGCACAGGCAACCACTTTAAGGAAACGCGATGCCCGCCCACATAGAAGATTACGCCCTGTTGGGCAATTGCCGCAGCGCCGCCCTGGTCAGCCGGGATGGCTCGCTCGACTGGCTATGCCTGCCACGCTTCGACGCCCCGGCGGTGTTCGCCGCCTTGCTGGGCAACGAAGAAAACGGCCGCTGGCGCCTGGCCCCTTGCGACCCGGTCGAGCACTGCAGCCGGCAGTACCTGAACGACACGCTGGTGCTGGAAACCACGTGGGTCACTGCCACTGGCCGAGCCCGCGTACTCGATTTCATGCCGCTGGGTGACGTCAACGCCGTGGTGCGCATCGTCGAAGGCCTCTCGGGCGAAACCAATTTCGAAATGGACCTGGTCATGCGCTTCGACTACGGGCGCAGCGTGCCATGGGTCGAACGCCTGGACCCGCTCACCCTCAGCGCGGTGGCCGGCCCCGACCGCCTGATCCTGTGCAGCACCGTACCGCCCCATGCCCGCGACCACCACACCGGCGCGCGCTTTCGCGTGGCGGCCGGCCAGCGCCAGGTGTTCAGCCTGCGCCACCAGCCCTCGCACCTGCCGGTGCAGCCCGGCTGCGATGCCGACGCGGCCCTGGCCCATACCTGCGAACACTGGCAGGCGTTCGCCGACCGCTGCCCTCAGGTAGGCCCCTACAGCGCACTGGTCCGTCGCTCGTTGCTCACCCTGAAAGCCATGACATATGCGCCTACTGGCGGCATCGTTGCGGCCGTCACCACGTCGTTGCCGGAACAACTCGGCGGCGAGCGCAACTGGGATTACCGTTTCTGCTGGCTGCGCGACGCCACCATGACCTTGCTGGCATTCATGAACCTGGGCTATTTCGACGAGGCCCAGGCCTGGCGCGAATGGCTGCTGCGCTCGGTGGCCGGCAACCCCGAACAGATGCAGATCATGTACGGCCTGGGTGGCGAGCGCGATCTGCAGGAATACACCTTGCCCTGGTTGCCGGGGTACGAGCACTCGCAACCGGTGCGGGTGGGCAATGCCGCGTCGGCCCAGGCGCAGCTGGATATCTATGGCGAACTGGCCGATGCCATGAGCCAGGCAATCAAGGGCGGCTTGCCGCGCCATCCGCGTAGCGCCGCCATCTCTCGGCTGATCCTGCCCTATGTGGAGCGTATCTGGCGCGAGCCGGACGAAGGGATCTGGGAGGTGCGCGGCGGCCGCCAGCAGTTCGTGCACTCCAAGGTGATGGCCTGGGTGGCGTTCGACCGCGCTGCCGGCTTGGCAGACACCACCGAAGAAGGCCGTGAGCATGGCCAGCATTACCGCCAGGTGGCCGACCAGATCCGCCGTGAAGTGTGTGAGCAAGGGCTCGACAGCAGCGGCAGTTTCTTCGTTCAGGCCTATGGTTCGCACGAGATGGACGCCAGCCTGTTGCAGATCGCCCTGACCGGCTTCCTGCCTGCCGATGACCCGCGCTTTCTGCGCACACTGGAACAGATCGAGCAACGCTTGCTGAAAAACGGTTTGCTGATGCGCTACGACAGTGACAGTGCCGGGGATGGCCTGACCCCAGGCGAAGGTACGTTCCTGGTCTGCTCGTTCTGGCTGGCCGACGTCTACATCCTGCTGGGCCGGATGGCGCAAGCGCAGGCGTTGTACGAGCGTTTGACCGGCCTGTGCAACGACGTGGGCCTGCTGGCCGAGCAATACGACCCGGCCTGCCAGCGCATGCTTGGCAACTACCCGCAGGCGTTCAGCCATATCGGCATCATCAATACCGCCCTGAACCTCCAGCAGGCCCGCTGCCCGGCCCGCGACCGGGCCAGTTGCGGTTGAGCCGGCTGCACCGAATTTGTGCACGCTCCGGCAAGCGAGCGGGGTAGACTAGGTCAAATCTCATTCGGCAAGGAGCGTCCATGGGTATCCGCGGTTCGGATCGGCAGATCGACAACATCGAGTTCAATGTCAGCGATATCGCACGCAGCAAGGCGTTCTATGGGCATGTTTTCGGCTGGCGCTTTACCGACTACGGGCCAACCTACAGCGAATTCAGCGACGGCCGCCTGACGGGCGGCTTTACCACGGGGGAGCCGGTGCGCACGGGGGGGCCGCTGATCATCCTTTACGCCGATGACCTGCAAGCCACGCAGCAGCGCGTGACCGCGGCGGGGGGCAGTATCAGCCGCGCGACCTTTGCCTTCCCCGGTGGGCGGCGTTTCCATTTCATTGACCCGGACGGTCATGAACTGGCGGTGTGGACGGCTCAAGCCTGATGGCCAATCACAAGATCGAAATTCGCCGGCGCAACGTTGGCAAGATCCTGCACGCGGCGGAAAAGGTGTTCGCCGAAAAAGGCTACGGCGCGACCTCCATGGGCGATATCGCCGAGCAGGCCGAACTGCCGCGTTCCAACCTGCATTACTACTTCAGCACCAAGGACGATCTGTTCCGTGCGGTGCTGCAGGACCTGCTGGATGTGTGGAAGCAGGACGCGCTGTGTTTCGAGAATTTCGACGACCCACGGGTGGTGCTGACCAGCTACATCCGCGCGAAAATGGGGCATTCGCGGTCACGGCCGCTAGGCTCGAAGATCTGGGCCGAGGAAATGCTGCATGGGGCACCGGTGCTGGGGGGCAACCTGGATGACAGCCTGGTGCCGTGGGCAAAGCTGAAGGAGGCGAAGATCCGCCGCTGGGTGGAGGAGGGGCGCATTCTGCCGGTCGAGCCCTCGGCGCTGCTGTACATGATCTGGGCCTCGACCCAGCATTACGCCGACTTCGGTTACCAGGTGCAGTTGCTCAACGGCGGCGATGAACTGTCGGACCTGGCGTTCGAAAGTGCGGTGCAAACGGTGACCAGTGTGATCCTGCGGGGGATTGGCCTGGAGCCGTGACCGGCCATGCCTGCCGCGCACGGTCTTTTTGCTGCCCACAAAAAGGCCGTGCCAGTGCGGCAGGCGCCGGTCTACATCAGCTCGCTTCGCGGTAGGGGTTGCGCGGGTCCTGGGTCCAGTTCAGGTAAGGCTTGCCAGTGTCCTGCGCCTGCATGTCGATGCAGTTCTCCACCGGGCAGGTGATCTGGCACAGGTTGCAGCCCACACATTCTTCCTCGATCACGCTGTAGGCATGCGTACCGTCTGCCTTCAGCGTACTGGCGATGGCCTGGTGCGAAGTGTCCTCGCAGGCGATGTGGCAGCGACCGCAACCGATGCACGCCTGCTGGTCGATATGCGCCACCGACTTGTAGTTGATGTCCAAGTACTTCCAGTCGGTGGTATGCCCTACCGCCTGGCCACGGAACGCCTCGATGTTGGCGTGGCCGTGCTGGTCCATCCAGCGGGCCAGGCCGTCTTTCATGTCTTCGACGATGCGAAAGCCATGCAGCATGGCCGCCGTGCACACCTGCACCGCGCCGCTGCCCAGCGCCATGAATTCGGCCGCGTCGCGCCAGTTGCCGATGCCGCCGATGCCGCAAATCGGCAGGCCATGGGTGGCCGGGTCACGGGCAATCTCCGCCACCATGTTCAGCGCGATCGGCTTCACCGCCGAGCCGCAGTATCCGCCATGGGTGCTCTGGTCACCGACGATGGGGTGAGCGACCATGCGGTCAAGGTCGACGCTGGTGATCGAGTTGATGGTGTTGATCAGCGACACTGCATCGGCCCCGCCGCGATGCGCAGCCCGTGCCGATTGGCGGATGTCGGTGATGTTCGGCGTCAGCTTGACGATCACCGGCAGCGAGCAGTGCTGCTTGCACCAGCGGGTGACCATTTCCACGTACTCCGGCACCTGGCCGACCGCCGCGCCCATGCCGCGCTCCGGCATGCCGTGCGGGCAGCCGAAGTTCAGCTCGATGCCATCGGCACCGGTGGCTTCCACCAGCGGCAGGATGAACTTCCACGACGCTTCCTCGCACGGCACCATCAGCGACACGATCAACGCGCGGTCGGGCCAGTCCTTCTTCACCTGGGTGATTTCGCGCAGGTTGATTTCCAGTGAACGGTCGGTGATCAGTTCGATGTTGTTGATACCCTGCACCTGGCGGTTGGCGCCGTAGTGGGCCGAGTAGCGCGACGAGACGTTGACCGCGGCCGGGTCTTCGCCAAGGGTCTTCCACACCACGCCACCCCAGCCGGCTTCAAAGGCGCGGACCACGTTGTAGGCTTTGTCGGTGGGCGGCGCGGACGCCAGCCAGAACGGGTTGGGGGCCTTGATCCCGGCGAACACGATAGACAAATCGGCCATTATGCTGCCTCCACGTTGAGCATGAGTTGGGCATGGATGGCTTCGGCGGCCACTTTGCCGTGTTGTACGGCCTGAACGGTGAGGTCCTGGCCCAGCGCGGTGCAGTCGCCACCGGCGTATACCCCTGGCAGGCTGGTCTGCATGTTCACGTCAACGCGAATGCGCTCACCGTCGCGGGCCAGTTGTGCGGCCACAGGGTCGGCGAGGCTGCTGTCGTCGAAACGCTGGCCGATGGCCTTGAAGATCGCGTCGGCGGCCAGTTCGAAGGTTTCGCCGGTGTCGCACAGGCGGCCGTCGGCCAATTCGGTACGGGCAAAGCGCATGCCGCGCACGTTGCCGGTGTCATCCAGCAGCACGCTGTCGGGGCGGGCCCAGGTGTGCAAACGCACCTGGTTGGCCTTGGCGATGTCCTGCTCGTGCCCGGTGGCCCCCATGTCGGCGTGGCCGCGGCGGTACACCAGGTTGACGTCGCGGGCACCCAGGCGGCTCATTTGCACTGCCATGTCGATGGCGGTGTTGCCAGCACCGATCACCAGGCAGCGCTCGGCCAGCGGCAGTTGGCTGAGGTCGTCTGCCTGGCGCAACTCGCGGATGTAAGCGGTGGCGGCGAGCAGGCCGGGGGCCTCTTCATCGGCCAGCCCCAGCTGGCGCACGGCATTCAGGCCCAGGCCAAGGAACACCGCATCGTATTGTTCGCGCAGTTCGCCCAGGCTGAGGTTGCCCCCCAGGCGCTGGCCATGGCGCAGCTCGATACCGCCGATACCCAGCAGGAATGCCACTTCCCGCTGGGCATAATCGTCAACCAGCTTGTAGCGGGCGATGCCGTATTCATTGAGGCCACCCGGCTTGTCACAGGCTTCGAACACCACCACGTCATGGCCATGCATGGCCAGCCGGTGTGCGCAGGCCAGCCCCGCAGGGCCAGCGCCGACCACCGCAATGCGCTTGCCCGTGGCCGGTGAACGCTGGAACGGGTGGTCGCTGAACTGGGCATTGTCCAGGGCGTAGCGCTGCAACTGGCCGATCAGTACCGGGGCGCATTCCTGCGCGTTGTTGCGCACACACGCTTGCTGGCACAGGATTTCGGTCGGGCACACGCGGGCACAGCTGCCGCCGAGAATGTTGGCCGACAGAATCCGTTCGGCAGCGCCTTGCACGTTCTCGTCGCTGATGCGGTGGATGAATGACGGGATGTCGATTTCGCTGGGGCACGCGTTGACGCAGGGCGCGTCGTAGCAATACAGGCAGCGGGCGCTTTCCACGGCGGCCTGGCGTGCGGTGAGGGGTGGGGCCAGGTCGCTGAAGCACTCGGCCAATTGGTCGGCGCCGGCCCGGGGGCGCGGCAAATGGTTCAGGGCGTCGATCACGGTTGTAGCCTCTCTATTTTTTTAGGGTTCAGGCGACAGCTGTTGTGGTGGGATCGGGGGCCGCTGTGCGGCCCATCGCGACGCAAGGCCGCTCCTACAAGGGACCGCGCATTCCTGTTGGAGCGGCCTTGTGTCGCGATGGGCTGCGCAGCAGCCCCAATGGCTTCAGCGCTGAACGGGCGTCGGCCGCTGCTGGTCGGCCCGACGCTCCAGCACCTCATACACCGACGGATACGCCGGCCGCTCCACATAGCGCCCCGCGCCCGCCTCGGCGCGCAGGTCACCATCAGCCCAGACCACTTTGCCCTGGCTGATGGTGTGGCTGGGGACGCCACGTACAGTGCGGCCTTCGAAGATGTTGAAGTCCACCCGTTGGTGGTGGGTCTGGGCCGAGATGGTGCGCGTGCCTTGCGGGTCCCATAGCACCAGATCGGCATCGGCCCCTACGCGGATGGCGCCCTTGCGTGGGAACAGGTTGAAGATCTTCGCCGTGTTGGTAGAGGTCAGTGCCACGAACTCGTGCATCGACAGGCGCCCGCTGTTGACCCCGGCATCCCACAGCACCGCCATGCGGTCTTCGATGCCGGCGGTGCCATTGGGGATGCGGCTGAAGTCATCCCGGCCCATGGCTTTCTGTTCGGCGCAGAAGCAGCAGTGGTCGGTGGCTGTGGTGTGCAGGTTGCCCGCCTGCAGGCCGCGCCACAGCGCCTCCTGGTGCTCGCGCGGGCGGAACGGCGGGCTCATGACGTAGCCGGCGGCTGTGGCCCAGTCCGGGTCACGGTAGACGCTGTCATCCAGCAGCAAGTGGCCAGGCAGCACTTCGCCGTAAACCGGTTGGCCCTTGGCCCGCGCATAGGCGATTTCATCCAGCGCCTCGCGGCTGGAAATGTGCACCAGGTACAGCGGTGTGCCGAGGGTTTCGGCAATGCGGATGGCGCGGCTGGCTGCCTCGCCTTCAACCTGCGAAGGGCGCGACAGGGGGTGCGCTTCCGGCCCGGTCAGGCCCTGTGCCAGCAGCTTTTTCTGCAGGTGGAACACCAGCTCGCCATTTTCGGCATGCACGGTGGGCACTGCACCTAGCTGCAGGCAGCGCTCGAAGCTGGCCACCAAGGTGTCATCGGCCGCCATGATGGCGTTCTTGTAGGCCATGAAGTGCTTGAAGCTGTTCACCCCATGCTTGGCCACCAGTTCGCCTATCTCTTCGGCCACCTGCTCGCTCCACCAGGTGACGGCGACGTGGAAGCCATAGTCGCTGGCACTTTTCTGGGCCCAGCCGCGCCAGGTGTGAAAGGCCTCCAGCAGTGACTGCTGCGGGTTGGGAATGACGAAGTCGATGATCGATGTGGTGCCGCCCGCCAGGCCGGCCGCGGTACCGCTGAAGAAGTCTTCACTGGCCACGGTGCCCATGAACGGCAATTGCATATGGGTGTGCGGGTCGATGCCGCCCGGCATCAGGTGTTGCCCGCTGCCGTCGAGGATCTCGCAATCGGTCGGCGCTTCCAGGCCAGGCCCGACTGCACGGATCAGGCCATCGGCACACAGCACATCGGCGGGGTAACTCTCTTCGTGGGTAACAACGGTGGCGCCACGGATCAACAGGGACATGCCGTTTTCCTCGCAGGCTGACCGGTCTTGGCCGGTTCTTGGAATTTTCGGAAGCAGGGCGGGCAGGGGTTAATCCTGTCATACCTGACAAGATTCGAGGCTAGATGCTGATCCTGAATTCGGCAAGAAAATTTCCTATTTATTTTGTGGTTTTTAAATCATTGATTTACATGAATTAAATATTTAGAGCCCGCTGAATTCGGGGCCTCCAGGGTTTTTGACTAACTTGACAAGATAGAAAATTGGTCGAGATTTCTAAGGCACTCATACGCGTGTGTACTCCGGCCATCGAATTAGCCCGATGAGCAGACAACTCGAAAAAGTCTGGAGAAAGGCCCATGCAACAGAGCAGATCGCAAGTGGTCGAGCAGGATGGCCTGTTCGAGCTGGCCGAGGGCAGTGATGTTCTCGACAGCCCGCGCTACAACCACGACATCGCACCGACCAAGGTGCACCAGCGCACCTGGAACAAATGGCACATCACGGCCCTGTGGGTAGGCATGTCCATCTGCGTGCCAACCTACACCCTCGGCGGCGTGCTCACAGCCTACTTTGGCCTGAGCGTTGGCGAGGCGCTGCTGGCGATCCTGCTGGCCAACATCATCGTGCTGATCCCGCTGACCCTCAACGCGTTCCCCGGCACCAAGTACGGCATCCCGTTTCCGGTGCTGCTGCGCTCGTCGTTCGGCATTCTGGGCTCCAACGTGCCGTGCCTGATTCGCGCCGTGGTGGCCTGTGGCTGGTTCGGGATCCAGACCCTGTTCGGCGGGCTGGCCATCCACCTGTTCCTGGGTTCGGTGTTCGACGGCTGGAAGGCCCTGGGCGGTGTCGGCGAGGTGATCGGGTTCATGATCTTCTGGTGCCTGAACCTGTGGGTGGTACTGCGGGGCGCCGAGTCGATCAAGTGGCTGGAGACGCTTTCGGCGCCGCTGCTGGTGGCCGTTGGGCTGGGCCTGCTGGTGTGGGCCTTGCCACACATGTCGATGACCGAACTGCTGGCGCAACCGCCCAAACGCCCTGAAGGCGCCAGCGTGGTCAGCTACTTCTGCGCTGGGCTCACGGCCATGGTCGGCTTCTGGGCCACGCTGTCGCTGAACATTCCCGATTTCAGCCGCTATGCCCGCAGCCAGAAGGACCAGATCCTCGGGCAAATCTTTGGCCTGCCGCTGACCATGTTCCTGTTCGCGGCCTTGGGTGTGGTGCTGACTGCGGCCTCGGCGTCGCTGGTGGGTGAAACGGTATCCGACCCGGTCAGCCTGATCGGCAAGATCCACAGCCCGTTCTGGGTCGCCCTGGCCATGGCGCTGATCGTGATCGCCACGCTGTCAACCAACACTGCGGCGAACATCGTGTCGCCGACCAACGACTTCCAGAACATCGCCCCGCGCCTGATCGGGCGCAGCCGTGCGGTGTGGCTGACCGGCTTCATCGGCCTGGCGCTGATGGGCCACGAGTTGCTGAAGAAACTGGGCTGGATCGTGTCCGACCTGAGCCTGGAAAGCGTGTACTCCAATTGGTTGCTGGGCTACTCCAGCCTGCTCGGGCCGATAGCCGGGATCATGGTGGTGGATTACTTCCTGATCCGCCGGCAAAAGCTGGACCTCGCCGGGCTGTACCGCGACGACGTGTACCCGGCGTGGAACTGGGCCGGCTTCGCCGCCTTCGTGCTGCCCGTGGGGTTGACGGTGCTGGCGATCGGCAACAGCAGCTTCAGCTGGTTCTACGACTATGGCTGGTTCACCGGCTCGCTGCTGGGGGCGGCGTTGTACTACGTGTTCGCCGGCTTGGCGGCGCGCAGCCCGGCGCGGCTGGTCAAGCCCTTGCCCTGAGACCGTGCCTGCTTCTTCGCGGGCATGCCCGCTCCTACAGGTACTACGCAGTACTGGAAAACCTGTGGCGATCTGGTGGGAGCGGGCATGCCCGCGAAGAGGCCCGAACAGACAACAAAAAAGCCTGAAGGAGAAACCCGTGACCCCTTTCCAAGACATCCTCAAGACCACCGCCCACCACATCGACAGTGCCCGCCTCTGGCAATCGCTGATGGACCTGGCCCGCCTCGGCGCCACGCCCAAGGGGGGTGTCTGCCGCCTGGCCCTGACCGACCTCGACCGCCAGGCCCGCGACTTGTTCGTGCAGTGGTGCGAGGCGGCCGGTTGCACGGTCAGCGTCGATGCCGTGGGCAATATCTTCGCCCGTCGCCCTGGGCGTAACCCCAAGCTGCCACCGGTGATGACCGGCAGCCATATCGATACCCAGCCCACTGGCGGCAAGTTCGACGGCTGTTTCGGCGTGATGGCCGGGCTGGAAGTGCTCCGTACCCTCAACGACCTGGGCGTGGAAACCGAAGCACCGCTGGAGGTGGTGGTGTGGACCAACGAAGAAGGTTCGCGCTTTGCCCCCTGCATGATGGGGTCGGGTGTGTTCGCCGGCAAGTTTACCCTGGAAGAAACCCTGGCCAAGCGCGATGCCCAGGGCACCAGTGTGGGCGAGGCGTTGAACGCCATTGGCTACGCCGGCCCACGTGCGGTGCTCGGGCACCCGGTGGGGGCATATTTCGAAGCGCATATCGAGCAAGGGCCGATACTCGAGGACCAGGCCAAGACCATTGGGGTGGTCCTCGGTGCCCTTGGCCAGAAGTGGTTCGACCTGACCCTGCGCGGCGTCGAAGCCCATGCCGGCCCCACCCCCATGCACCTGCGCAAGGATGCCCTGGTGGGTGCCGCAGCGGTGGTCGAAGCGGTCAACCGCACAGCCCTCGGCCACCAGCCGCATGCCTGCGGCACGGTGGGTTGCTTGCAGGCCTACCCGGGCTCACGCAACGTAATCCCTGGCGAAGTGCGCATGACCCTGGACTTCCGTCACCTTGAGGGCGAGCAACTGGATGCGATGATCGCCGAGGTACGAGGGGTCATCGAGGCGACCTGCGCCAAGCATGGCCTGAGCCACGAACTGGTGCCCACCGCGGACTTCCCGGCATTGTACTTTGACAAGGGCTGTGTCGATGCCGTGCGCGATTCGGCCAAGGCCCTGGGGTTGCCGCACATGGACATCGTCAGCGGGGCAGGGCATGACGCGATCTTCCTTGCGGAGCTGGGGCCGGCGGGGATGATTTTCGTACCGTGCGAGAACGGCATCAGCCACAACGAAATCGAAAACGCCGCACCCGATGACCTGGCGGCGGGTTGCGCGGTGTTGTTGCGGGCGATGCTGGCTGCTTCGCAGGCGATTGCCAGCGGCCGCCTGGCAGCTTGATCAGGCGTAAGGGCCGCTCCTTCACTGGTCGTGTTTGGCCATAGATCGGCGGAGCCGCACCGTCCGTTTGTAGGAGCGGGTTCACCCGCGAACACCGGCGTAGCCGGTGCCAGCCACCGCGCTGGATTCTTCGCGGGCGCGCCCGCTCCCACACAGGCCGCGTCGCGCTTACGAATTCAGTTCTCTGCGCGACCGCGCAGCCCGTAGTGCTGTGTTATCTCCTACAGGGCTGGTTCCAGGTAGCCGTCACGGCCGATGTGATAGCGCTGCAGGTCCTGCGCCAGCACCAGCCGGCCGCGGTAGTGGGCCAGTGCCTCATCACGCACGTCGTTGATGCTCGGGCTGCGCCTTGGGTCGCTCTGATAGCGGGCACTGAAGTGCGTCAGCACCAGGTTGCGCACGCCTGCCGCCTCGGCAAAGCGCGCCACTGCCGCCGCAGTGCTGTGGCCAAAGGTGACCCCGGTGCGCTCCACCACCGCCTGCGTGAAGGTTGCCTCATGCACCAGCACATCGGCGCCACGGGCGGCGTCGGCGAGCAATTGCGGGTTGTCATTGTCACCACACACGATAATCCGCCGGGGCGGGCGCGAGCCACGCAGGTATTCATTGCCATGCAGCAGCTGCTCGCCGAATTGCACGGTACGCCCCTTGGCCAGCTCGCCCCACATCGGGCCACGCGGTATGCCCTCAGCCTCCAGGCGCAGGGTGTCCAGGCGGGGTTCGGGGTTGAGTTCGGTAAACACGAAACCTACGCTCGGCACCCGGTGCGACAAGCGCACCGCTGTCACCTGCAGGGTCTGGTTGCGCCAGCCCTGCCAATCTTCCACGGCCAGCAGGCGCAGCTCGAACGGCAGGAAGGTATCACTGGCGGCCAGGCCTTGTCGTAGCCAGCCATGCAGCGCGGCAGGCAAGACAATATCCAGCGGTTGGTTACGGCCACTCATGCCGGCACTGGCGAGCAGCCCGGGCAGGCCAAAACAATGGTCACCATGAACGTGGGTAATGAAGACCGCCTGCAGGTCGCGAACCGACAGCGGCGTGTGCAACAGTTGGTGCTGGGTGCCCTCGCCGCAGTCGACCAGGTACCAGTGGCTACCACTGGCTTCGACTACGGCGGTGGCGCTGACGTTGCGGGCTTTGGTCGGCACCCCGGCGGAGGTACCGAGAAACAGCAGGTCCATGTTGCGGCTCCTTGTGCCAGTCCAGTCGCGCAAAATCGCGCAATACGCAGGGCCTCGTTCCTTCGAGACGAACAACGCCGCACACCTTAGCCGGATTGCCGCAGGCCGTCGATTGCCCGCTAGTCAGCCTGCCGCCAGACCAGCTTGCTGGTGTCGTAGCCTTGCTCGCGGGCAATGCTCAGCAACTGTTCGCGCTGCTGGTCGGTGACCGCAGGGGTGCGCGACAGCAGCCACAGGTACTCACGGTTGGGGTGGCCGACCAGTGCCACGCGGTAATCCTTGTCGTGGTACAGCACCCAGTACTCACCCTTGGTCAGGCCAGGGGCCAGGCGGCTGAACCAGTTGTCGAAGCGTACCCACAATTTGTCAGTCCTGCCCGGCTGCTGGGCTTCAGCAATGCCTTTGGCTTCGTTCACCTCACCGTCCTTTTCCTTGCAGCGGTTGGTCACGTCGATACGGCCATCGGCGCGTAGCCCATAATGAGCCTCGGACTGTACGCAATTACGCTGGAAGAACATCGGCAGCCGCGCCAGTTCGTACCAAGTGCCCTGGTAGCGTTGCAGGTCCACCTGCTGGGTGCGCGGCGGTGCGGGGTGGTCGTTGCCGGCGCAGCCGAGCAAGGCAAGGGTCATGCAGGAAAGCAGCAGCGTGGTGCGTAGCGCCATGGTTGATCTCCTTGAAACGGATGAGGGCTTACCTGGGGTTCGATCCCGCGGCGGGGCAAAAGTTGTATGCGCAAACCATTGTCTGCTCCAGCTGGGTTACCATCCACGATGGTGAACCATCCAACCCTAGGAGTTCCGTTCGTGACCGAATACACCGCATTCAAGGTCGAGCTGACCGATAGCATCGCCCACGTTCAGATCAACCGCCCGGAGAAGGTCAACGCGATGAACGCGGCCTTCTGGGAAGAGATTGTCGATATCTTCCAGTGGATCGACGACACCGACGCCGTGCGTGCGGTGGTCATCAGCGGTGCCGGCAAGCACTTCTCGGCCGGAATCGACTTGATGATGCTGGCCTCGCTGGCCGGGGAGATGGGCAAGGACGTGGGCCGCAATGCGCGCTTCCTGCGCAAGACCATACAGCGCCTGCAAGCCTCGTTCACCGCCGTGGACAGCTGCCGTAAACCGGTGCTGGCGGCGGTGCAGGGCTATTGCATCGGTGGCGCCATCGACCTGATCTCGGCCTGTGACATGCGTTACTGCAGCAGTGACGCGCAATTCTCGATCAAGGAAATCGACATGGGCATGGCCGCCGATGTCGGCACGCTGCAACGTTTGCCACGTATCATCGGCGACGGCATGATGCGTGAGCTGGCGTTCACCGGGCGCAATGTCGCGGCGGACGAGGCGCTGCGCATCGGCCTGGTGAACCGGGTCTATGATGACCACGCCGCGCTGCTGGACGGGGTTTTTGCCATCGCCCGCCAGATTGCTGCAAAATCGCCGATCGCGGTGGCGGGCACCAAGGAAATGCTCAGCTACATGCGCGACCACCGCATCGACGATGGCCTGGACTACATCGCCACGTGGAACGCCGCGATGCTGCAGTCCGAAGACCTGCGCGTGGCTGTGGCCGCGCACATGAGCAAACAGAAACCGACGTTCGCCGACTGATCGGGCCGGCGCACGCGCAGTAAAGGAAACCCGAGATGTCAGCACGCTGGACTACCGCAGTACTCGACCCTCAGATCACCGGCGGGCTGGCCGTGGCGCGCAGCCCGGAAGGGTTTCTGCACGACGCCAACGGCGCGTTGTTCGCTCGTGACTGGCTCAAGCGCCAGGGCCTGGATGTGTTGTGCGAACACGGCATTGGCCACTTCGACGGCCAGCCTGTGTTCCTGCTGGAACTGCGCGCTGCCAGCGACGTGCCCGGTTGCAACTGGCGCGGCCTGCGCGCGTTCATGCTGGAGGGTGACTTCGACACCTACAAGGTTCTGGGGTATGCCGCGCAGATCGGCACCTGGGCTCGCGAGCACCGTTTCTGCGGCAGCTGCGGGCAGGCGATGACACAAATCCGCTGGGAGCGGGCGATGTACTGCCAGCCTTGCGACCTGCGCAGCTACCCGCGTATTTCCCCCAGCATGATCGTGCTGGTAACCCGTGGCGACGAAATCCTGCTGGCACGCTCGCCGCGCTTCGTCACGGGGGTATACAGCACCCTGGCAGGCTTTGCCGAGCCGGGCGAGTCGGCCGAGGACTGCCTGGTGCGCGAAGTGCGTGAAGAAGTGGCGGTGGAGGTGCAGAACATCCAGTACGTCGGCAGCCAGTGCTGGCCGTTCCCGCACTCGATGATGCTGGGCTTCCATGCCGAATACGCGGGTGGCGAGATCGTCATGCAGCCGGACGAGATCGAGGACGCCCAGTGGTTCAGCGTGCACGACTTGCCGCCGCTGCCGGCTGGGCGCTCTATTGCGCGCTACCTGATCGACCTCTATGTCGCTCGCCGCTTAGGCCTGCCCGAACCAGTGCTGCCACGCTAGGCGCACGGTCAATGCCAGCACCACGGTGATGAACACCGGGCGGATGAACTTGCTGCCGCCGCTGATCGCCGTGCGTGCGCCAAAGAAGGCACCGACCATCACCGACAAGCCCATGCACAGGCCGACGATATAGTCGACCTGCCCGGAAATGATGAACACCGTCAGCGCCGCGATGTTGCTGACGAAGTTCATGCTGCGCGCCACGCCGCTGGCGCGAACCAGGTCGATGGGGTACAGCAGCAGGGTGCTGACCGTCCAGAACGCCCCGGTGCCCGGACCGGCCACGCCGTCATAGAAACCCAGGGTAAAGCCCTGTGGGGCCTGCCATTTTTTTCTGATCGGGGCATCGGCGTCCAGCGGTGCCTTGGGCGTGCCGCCGAACAGCAGGTACACGCCACAGGCGAAGACGATGACCGGCAGCATCTTGTTCAGCCATTCGGCTGGCATGTAATGGGCCACGATCGCCCCGATCAACGCGCCCACCAGCGTGGCGAACAGCGCCGGGCGCCACTGCGCCGGGTGGAACAGCTTGCGTTTGTAGTAGGTGAAGCTGGCGGTGGCCGAGCCGAAGGTGGAACTGAGCTTGTTGGTACCCAGTACCAGGTGCGGCGGCATGCCGGCGGTGAGCAGCGCCGGGGTGGTGAGCAGGCCGCCGCCGCCGGCGATGGCATCGATGAAACCGGCGACGAAGGCGACCAGGGCCAGGATCAGCAGGGTGAGGGGTTCTACGGTGAGTTCGAAGGGCATGGGTTTTTGGCAGGTGCAGGAAAGAAGGCCGGAGCGGGAATGGCTGCTCCGAGGTCCGGGATGGTAATCCTCGCAGGCCAAGGTTGCCAGCATCAGTTTTGCCCTTCAGACGCGGTCCCGCACCCGGTACCAGGCCTTGGCGGCGGCCTCCAGCGGTGCCGCCAGCAGGTTACCGCCGGGGAAGTGGCCATTGTCGATGCCTTGGTACAGCGTCAGCAGGTCGTCATCGCCAAGGATGGCGTCGCTGACTGCCCGTGCCGCTGCCAGGGTCGGCAGCACGCCGTGGCCGGAGAAACCCTGCAGCCAGTAGCGTTGGTCCGCGCGGCCGACGTCCGGGGTGCGCTGGATGCTGCAGTCGATGTGGCCGCCCCAGGCATAATCGATGGCCACCCCGGCCAGTTGCGGGAACACACGCTCCAGGTGTGGGCGGGTGGCGCTGGCGACATCCTTGGGAATACCGCCCAGGTAGGTGCAGCCGCCGCCGAACAGCAGGCGGCGGTCCGGGGTCAGGCGGAAGTAGTCGGGGACGAACTGGTTGTCGATCACGCAGCTGTTGCGCGGCAGCAGCGAGCGGGCGAGGTCGGCGTCCAGCGGTGCCGTGGCTACCTGATAGGAACCAACCGGCAACAGGCGGCGCGCCAGGCCGCGGTCGAGGCGGTCGATATAGGCGTTGCAGGCCAGCACCAGCACGTCGCAGCGTACTTCGCCTTGCTCGGTACGGGCGACGTAGCCGCTGCCGGCCTGCTGGTAGTCGAGCACCTGGCTCTGCTCGTAGATGCCCCCGCCAGCGGCCTCGATGGTGCTGGCCAGGCCCTGGGCCAGCTTCAGCGGGTTGAGGTGAGCACCTTTGGCGTCGTACAGCGCGGCTTGGTAGCGTGAGCTGTGGATCCATTGCGGCAGCTCGTCGCGACCGATCAGGCGCAGGGCGTCGTAGCCCCATTTGTGCTCGGCGTCGTGCAGGGCTTCTGCGAGTATCTTCACACGGCGCGGCAGCACGGCGGTCCACAGGCTGCCCTGCCGGTAATCGATGTCGAAGCCATGGCGTTCGGGCAGTTCGCGCATTTCGTCGGCGGCCCAGCACATGCTGGTCCACAGCCGCCGGGTGCGTTCGACGCCCAGGGCCTTTTCCAGCGGCGCCATATCGCAGGACCAGCCCAGTAGCGCCTGGCCACCGTTGCGACCGGACGCGGCCCAGGCCACGCGGCTGGCTTCCAGCAGCGTCACGCGCTTGCCTGCCTGGGTCAGGCGCAGGGCGGTGTGCAGGCCGCTGAAACCGGCGCCGATGATCAGCACCTCGGTGTCGTGGCGACCTTGCAGGGTAGGGCGCAGAGGGATGCTGGTGGGGTAGGTCTGGGCGTAGTAGCTGGCGACGTGCTGAGCGGATTGCTTGAACATGCGTGGGCCTTATGAAATTTATTATGATTATTTTCATGAAAATCTAGCATCGTATTTTCATGAAGCCAACCTGTTCGTTTTTCCACCGTGGTTGGATATATGATCGGATGCCGCTTTGCGGCCCTTGCGCGACACAAGGCCCTATCAGGAAAACACCATGCGCCGCCTGCCTTCATTGACTGCCTTGCGCACCTTCGAGTGTGCTGCCCGCCACGGCCACTTCGGCCGCGCCGCCGCCGAATTGTGTGTCACCGACAGCGCTGTCAGTCACCAGATTCGCCAACTCGAGGAGCAACTCGGTGTTGTCCTGTTCGGGCGTGTCGGCCGCCAGGTACGCCCCAGTGCCGAAGCCGGGCGCCTGCTGCATCACCTGCAACAAGCCTTCGAACTGATCGGCAAGGCCTGCGACGAACTGCGTGACCCTGGCTCCCAGGCGGTGTTGCGGGTGGCGGTGACCGCTGAATTGGCACAAAAATGGCTGGTGACGCGCCTGGCTGACTTCAGCAGCCGTTACCCGCACATCACTTTGCACCTGCACGATCAGCCGATCGATGCCGGCGCTCCGGCACTGGATGTCGACCTGGCCATCACTTACGGTACCAGCGCCCTGGACGCCAGCACGCACTTCGTCCGGCCCTTGCCGCTGCTGCAGTTCTTCCCGGTGTGCAGCCCGGGGCTGTTCAACCAGGGCGGCCTCAAGCGCCCGCGCGATCTGGTGCGCCACTGCCTGCTGCATGATGACCAGGACGGCCGCACCTGGACCACCTGGTTGGCCACCCACGCCGAAGACGCCTTGCCCATCCGCCAGTTGTATTTCCCCCATGCCGCCCTGGCCCTGGAGGCCGCATCGCTGGGGCAAGGCATTGCGATGGGGGACAACCTGACCTGTCAGGCTGATTTGCAGAGCGGCCGGCTGGTACGTCCGTTCAGTGCCAGTGTGACGGCACAGGGGCAGTACGCGCTGGTGTGCGAGCGGCTGCGCCTGGAACGGGCGCCGGTGGCCGAATTCATCGACTGGTTCATTGAACAGCTGGGTGACAGTTGAATTGAATTCAGCTATCGCTGAGTTTTCATCGTTGGATGCCCAGCGCGGGGCGGCGTAGCGTGTAGTCATCGCTCACCGACACGAGGTTGATCCATGGCACGTTCGCTCACCACCACCCCCAAAGCCGATGGTTTCCGCTTGCCTGGCGAATTCGAGCGCAAGGCGCGATGCTGGCTCGGTTGGCCCGAGCGCCCGGACGTATGGCGCAATGGTGCCAAGCCTGCGCAGAAAGTCTGGGTCGATATCGTCAGCGCAATCGCGTCCAGTGAGCCCGTCACGGTCTGCGCCTCTGCTGCCCAGTACGCCAACGCCCGGCGCATGCTGCCGCCGCAGGTGCGGGTGGTGGAAATGACCTGCAACGACACCTGGTTTCGCGACAGCGGTGCTTGCTTCATGGTCAACGACAGCAGCGGTGAGGTGCGCGGCGTCGACTTCGAGTTCAACGCCTACGGTGGGCTCGACGGTGGCCTCTACTACCCGTGGGACAAGGACGACCAGATCGCCCAGAAAATGCTCGAAATCGAAGGCCTGGACCGTTACCGCGCCCCATTGATCGCCGAGCTTGGCGGTATTCAGAGTGACGGCCAGGGCAGCCTGTTGACCACCGAGCAGTGCCTGCTCAACCGTAATCGCAACGCGCACCTGGGCAAAGCCGAGGTCACCCGCCGCCTGGAGGATTACCTGGGCGCGGACCAGGTGATCTGGTTGCCCCGTGGCTGCAAGTTCGACGAGACCGATGGCCATGTCGACGACCTGGCGTGCTTCGTGCGCCCAGGCGAAGTGGTGCTGCAGTGGACCGATAACCGCGATGACCCGCAGTGGGAGATCTATCAGGAGGCCTACGACATCCTGCGCAGCACCCGCGATGCCCGCGGTCGAGAGCTGAAGGTGCACAAGCTGCCCCAGCCCGATGTATTGCAGTGGACTGCCGAGGAGGCGGCAGGCCTGGACCAGGTCGAAGGGACTCACCTGCGCGAGGCCGGGACCCGCATCTGCGCGTCGTACATCAACTACTACGCCGGCAACTCGGCTATCGTCGTGCCGTTGTTCGGTGACCGCAACGACAGCGTCGCCCAGGCGACCCTTGCCGAACTGTTCCCCGAGCACCGCATCATCGGCATCGACAACTCCCGCGAAATCCTGCTCGGTGGCGGCAACGTCGCCTGCATCACCATGCCGCAATACGCCGGAGGCCGCCGCTGATGAAACTGACCACGCTGGCGGCTGCGGTCGCCCTGGGCTGCACGGCATCGGTGGCCCTGGCGGCCGACGCACAACAGCCCAGCGTCAATCTGTATATCTGGGGCGAATACCTCGCCCCGGATACCCTGCGCAATTTCGAGAAGGAAACCGGCATCCGGGTGGTCGCCGACCATTTCGACTCGCTGGAAACCGCTGAGACCAAGCTGCTGACCGGGGGTAGCGGGTACGATGTTGTGCTCAGTGCCGGCCAGCACCTGAGCCGCGCGATCGCCAGCGGCGCCTTGGAGCCGCTGGACAAAGCCAAGTTGCCGCACCTGGCGGGTATCGGCGAGGAATTTCGCCAGCACATGGCTGTGTTCGACCCAGGCAACCGCTACGCCGGGACCTATGCCTGGGGCACCACCGGCGTGGGTTACCAGCAGCAGGCCGTGACCATGCGCATGGCCGACGCACCGCTGGGCAGTTGGGCTATGCTGTTCGACCCGCAAGTGGTGGCGAAATTCGCCGACTGCGGGGTAAGCCTGCTCAACGACCCCAATGAAGTGTTCGCCGCGGTGATGCGCTACATGGGCCTGGACATCAACCAGCAGCGCCTTGAAGATCTGAAGGCGGCAGAAGCGCAGTTGCGCAAGGTCCGCCCGTACATTCGTTACTTCGACAACGATCGCAACATCAACGACCTGGCCAATGGCGAAACCTGCGTGGCGATGTCGTGGAACGGCAATGTGGCTATCGCCCAAGGGCAGGCGCAGCAGGCGGGCAAGGCGTTCGTGCTGGATTACAGCATTCCGCAGGAAGGCACGTTGATCTGGCTCGATGCGCTGGTGGTGCCCAAGGATGCGCCGCATCCCGAGGCGGCCTGGAAGCTGATGGACTACCTGATGCGCCCGGAAGTGATCGCGCCGATTACCGATACCATTCACTACGCCAATGCGATCACCGCGGCTGATGGCCTGGTGGATGCAGATATTCGCAATGCCCCGGGAATCTACCCACCGGCTGAGGTGAGGGCGCGGTTGTATAGCAAGAATGACAATGGCAAGGCATTCAACCGCGAGCTCACCCGGGCGTTCAGCCGGTTGAAAAGCGGTACCTGATGGGTGATTTGCAGTGACCGTACTCGCCTCTTCGCGATTGAACCCGCTTCCACAGGTGAGAGCTGCTTAAGCCGCGAAGAGGCCGGTACTTGCAATGCACAAGTGTCAGGTTGCCGCCTTCCTCCGAGGCTGACGCGGCTTGCCAGCCGCCGGCTTGCTCCCAGTCGGTTTGCTTTTTCCAGCACCGCTACGCCGCTTCTTCTTCCACGGCGGCGCCGCCCCGGCTGCCGGCCCGCTGATGGTCATGCGCATACCCTGGCAACGCTCCACCAACTTGCCCATCCATGCCGACTGCCGGGCGACGAAGTCTTCCAGGCTCATCTCGCCACTCTGCACCATGTCCAGGGCCTGTTCCCAGATGGCCGTCGTGCCTGGGTCCGCGATGGCACGGGGCACGGCGTCGATCAGGCTGAACGCGGCAGGCGTGGCCGACAATGCCTTGCCGTTCTTCACCAGGTAGCCGCGGTCTAGCAGCCCCTGGATGATGCTCGCCCGAGTGGCCTCGGTGCCGATGCCGGTGGTTTCCTTGAGCTTTTGTTTCAGCCGCGGGTCGTCCACCAGCTTGGCGACGTTCTTCATTGCCTTGATCAGGTCGCCTTCGGTGAAGGGCTTGGGTGGCTGGGTCCACAGGTCTTTGAGTTGCAGGCCTTGCACGCTGCAGTCCTGGCCTTCGCGTAATGCTGGCAGCACCTGGGCGGGGGGCGCCTCGCGGCCTTTGCCCGGGGTCAGGGCTTCGGGCAGGGCGCGGCGCCAGCCGGGCTCGACGATCTGCTTGCCCACCGCGCGCAGGGCATGGCCCGCGCAGTCGAAGTCGGCCTGGGTGCGGTCGAACTCGTGGTTGGGCAGGAACTGCGCCAGGTAGCGGGCGCGGATCAGGGTGTACACCGCCTTGTACTTGGCTGGCAGGCGCGCCGGGTCGCTGGCAGCGGCAGTGGGGATGATGCCGTGGTGGGCACTGACCTTGGCGTCGTTCCAGGCCCGCGAGCGGCGTTGCGGCTCGAGGTAGGGCTGCAGGGGCGCCAGGCTGGCATCGGCCCGTTGCAGCGCGGCGAGGATGGCTGCTGCCTCGGCGTGCTGGCTTTGCGGCAGATAGCCACAGTCGCTGCGCGGGTAGGTGATCAGCTTGTGGGTTTCGTACAGCGCCTGGGCGATGTCGAGGGTTTCCTGGGCGCCGAGGCCGAATTTTTTCGAGCACAGCTCTTGCAGGGTACCGAGATCGAAGGGCAATGGTGCTGCTTCGCGCACACGCTCGGTGGCCACCTTCATGGCCGTTGCGGTGGCGGCCTGGCCGATATCGGCAGCCGCTCGTTGCGCCAGTGCCTGGTTCAGGCAGCGCCCCTGGTCGTCACAGGCGTCTTCCGGCGCCCGCCATTGCGCGTTGAAACCCTGGCCGGCGTGTTCCAGTTGCACGTCGATAGCCCAGAACGGCACCGGCACGAAGTTCGCGATGCTGCGGTCGCGGTCAACCACCAGGCGCAGGGTGGGCGTTTGCACCCGGCCCACGGGCAGCACGCCCTGGTAGCCGGATTGCCGGCCCAGCAGGGTAAATAGCCGGCTCATGTTCATGCCGATCAGCCAGTCGGCGCGGGAACGGCCCAGCGCCGAGTGGTACAGGTTGAAGGTTTCGTGGCCGGGCAGCAGGCGCGCCAGGGCCTTGCGGATGGAGGCGTCGTCCAGCGCCGACAGCCACAGGCGCTGCACCGGGCCACGGTAGCGACAATGTTCGACCAGTTCGCGGGCGATCATTTCCCCTTCACGGTCGGCGTCGGTGGCAATTACCAGCTCGCGCGCTTCGCCAAGCAGGCGCTTGACCGCCTTGAACTGGCTGGCGGTCTTGGGTTTGACCAGCATCTTCCATTTGTCTGGAATGATCGGCAGGTCGGCCAGGTTCCAGCGCTTGTAGCGTTCGTCGTAGCTGTCGGGCGGGGCGGTTTCCAGCAGGTGGCCGATGCACCAAGTTACGCAGACGTTGGTGCCTTGCCAGCAGCCGTCGCCCTTGCGGGTGGCGCCGAGCACTTTGGCGATGTCTTTTGCCTGGGAGGGTTTTTCGCAGAGGAACAGGCGCATGGCCGGGAACGCTTCATCGAGGAATGATGAGCACTAGGATGCGCAAGCAGGGGCGCGGAGGCAAGTTTTATCTGGATGGATGTACAGCTTTTTGTGAGTGAGCATGTCACCTGCCTTTACCGGCCTCTTCGCGGGTTTCCCGCGAAGAGGCCGGTAAAAGCTATGGGTCAGGGGCGCGAGTCGCGCACCATGTCTACGTGCGGGATGCCGGCTTCGAGGAACTCTTCGCTGACTACGCGGAAGCCCAGCCGCTCGTAGAACGGCGTGGCGTGGACCTGGGCGCTGAGCATCTGCTGCTTCAGGTCACGGTTCTGCGCTTCGACGATCACCGCATTCATCAGTGCGTCACCCACCTTCAGCCCACGCCAGTCCTTCAATACCGAGACCCGGCCGATGGTGCCATCGGGCAGCAGGCGGGCGGTGCCGATCGGATAGTCCCCTTCCAGGGCCAGGAAGTGCACGGCGGTCGGATCTTCCGAGTCCCATTCCAGCTCCGGCGGCACGTGCTGTTCGGCGATGAACACCGCTTCACGGATACGGCGGATGTCGGCGTTGTCCTTGTGCCAGTCGGCGAGGCGCACACGAATCTTATTCATTGGCGAATCCCAGGCTTCCTTGTTTCACCAGTTGCTGTACCAGCATAAGGCCATCTTCATCCTGCAGCCATTCGCCGAGGTTGTCGATGTGCAGTGCGTCGGCCGCGCACACCAGTTTCAGCAGCTCGCGCAGCTTGCCAGGCAGTGGGCAGCTGCGGCCGCTGGCGAACAGCAGCAGGTCGTCTTCGAATTCCGACCAGGCCAGGCGGGCACTCGGGTTGCGGATCAGGATGGCGCCTTGCTCCAGCGCATCGACCAGCTCCTCTTCGCTCAGCTCTTCACCGACGATCTGTTCCGGGTAGCGCGGTTCGGTCATGAACTGGCCAAACCAGGTCAGCAGCAGGTCTTTGTCGTTCATGTGCTTGTCGAGCAGCGCCTTGAGGCGGTCGAGGGCGTCATGCTGGATCTGGTGCGGGTCGCTGGCAGGCTGGGCGTCGGCGTCGCTGTAGCGTTCTTCGTCGGGCAGGAACTGGCCGAGGAAGTCGGTGAAGTGGGTGAGTACTTCGGCGGCGCTAGGGGCACGGAAGCCAACCGAGTAGGTCAGGCACTCGTCCACGGCAACGCCGTAGTGGGCCAGGCGTGGTGGCAGGTACAGCATGTCACCTGGCTCCAGGGTCCATTCTTCGCCCTGCTCGAACTCGGCCAGGATACGCAGGTCGGCATGCTCCAGCAGCGCACTGTCGCTGCTGCACATCTGGCCGACCTTCCAGTTGCGCTGGCCGTGGCCCTGCAACAGGAACACGTCGTAGTTATCGAAGTGCGGGCCAACGCTGCCACCAGGGGCAGCGAAGCTGATCATCACATCATCGATGCGCCAGCTGGGCAGGAAGCGGAAGTTCTCCAGCAGCTCGGCGACTTCCGGAACGAACTGGTCGACGGCCTGTACCAGCAGGGTCCAGTCTTTTTCCGGCAGCTCGGCGAAGGTCTCTTCGGTGAACGGGCCACGGCGCAGTTCCCACGGGTGGGCGCCATGCTCCAGCACGATACGCGACTCGACTTCTTCCTCCAGGGCCAGGCCAGCCAGCTCGTCGGGGTCGATTGGGCTGATGAAGTCCGGGAAGGCCTGGCGCACCAGCAGCGGCTTTTTCTGCCAGTAGTCGCGCATGAATTCGCGGGCCGAGATGCCGCCGAGCAGCTGCAGTGGAGTATCAGGATTCATGTTCAACCTATTGAAAAAACGTAATTTTCGTACGGGAATAAAAACGCCCGGCCAGGCCGGGCGTTGTATGCGGCGGTCTGCTTAGACGCGTTTGGCCTGGGCTGCCGCGTTACCGATGTAGGTAGCAGGGGTCAGCAGCTTGAGCTCGGCCTTGGCTTCGGCTGGCATGTCCAGGCCGTCGATGAAGGTCAGCAGCGCTTGTGGGGTGATGCCCTTGCCACGGGTCAGCTCTTTGAGCTTTTCGTAGGGGTTTTCGATGTTGAAGCGGCGCATCACGGTCTGGATCGGTTCGGCCAGCACTTCCCAGCAGGCGTCCAGGTCGGCGGCGATGCGGGCTTCGTTCACTTCCAGCTTGCCGATGCCTTTGAGGCTGGCTTCGTAGGCAATGACGCTGTGGGCGAAGCCCACGCCCAGGTTGCGCAGCACGGTCGAGTCGGTCAGGTCACGCTGCCAGCGCGAGATTGGCAGTTTGCTGGCCAGGTGCTGGAACAGGGCGTTGGCGATACCCAGGTTGCCTTCGGAGTTTTCAAAGTCGATCGGGTTGACCTTGTGCGGCATGGTCGAAGAGCCGATTTCGCCGGCCACGGTCTTCTGCTTGAAGTAGCCCAGCGAAATGTAACCCCATACGTCACGGTCGAAGTCGATCAGGATGGTGTTGAAGCGGGCGATGGCGTCGAACAGTTCGGCGATGTAGTCGTGCGGCTCGATCTGGGTGGTGTACGGGTTGAACTGCAAGCCCAGCTCGTCTTCGATGAAGGCGCGGGCGTTGGCCTCCCAGTCGATCTGCGAGTAGGCCGACAGGTGGGCGTTGTAGTTGCCCACGGCGCCGTTGATCTTGCCCAGCAGCGGTACGGCGGCAACCTGGGCGATCTGGCGCTCCAGGCGGTACACGACGTTGGCCAGTTCCTTGCCCAGGGTGGTCGGCGAAGCCGGCTGGCCGTGGGTGCGCGACAGCATCGGCACGTCGGCGTGGGCGTGGGCCAGGGTACGAATGGCCTCGGCGATCTGGCGCATCAGCGGCAGCAGCACGTCGTCACGGCCAGCGCGCAGCATCAGGGCGTGGGACAGGTTGTTGATGTCCTCGCTGGTGCAGGCGAAGTGGATGAACTCGCTGACCTTGGCCAACTCAGGCAACTGGGCGGCCTGCTCCTTGAGCAGGTATTCGATCGCCTTGACGTCGTGGTTGGTGGTGCGCTCGATTTCCTTGACGCGCTCGGCGTGCTCAAGCTTGAAATCGCTGGCAAGGGTGTCCAGCAGTGCGTTGGCCTCGGCGGAGAACGCCGGCACTTCGCCAATTTGCGGGTGGGCGGCCAGGCGCTGCAACCAGCGCACTTCGACCAGGGCGCGGAAACGGATCAGGCCGAATTCGCTGAAGATGGGGCGCAAGGCCTGGGTTTTGCCGGCGTAACGGCCGTCTACAGGGGAAACCGCAGTGAGCGAAGAAAGCTGCATGGGGTGTTCTCGGACAGTCAGGCTTTTGGAAGGGCGCGTATCATACATGAAAAAGGCAGGCGGCGAGCTTCAAGCTGCAAGTAGCAAGTAAAAGCCGACGTGCTGCTTCTGCTTGCTGCTTGTAGCTTAGAGCTTGCAGCTTACCCTCGCATCATGTCGTACAGCTCGTTCAACAGTTTGCGCCGGCTGAACACCAGTTGCCAGCGGTGCCCGCCCAGCTGGCGCCACAGGCGCGCGGCGCGAATGCCGGCGAGCAGCAGGGCGCGGATTTTCGAGGCGTTGCTGGCCTGCTGCAGGAAGCGCATGTCGCCGTGTACCTGGATGCGCTGGCGCAGGGTGCTCAAGGTGTCCTGGTACAAGGCTCCGCTGGAAGCGATGACATTTTCGTGAACCAGGCCGAAATGATCGGCCTGCGACTGGATTTGTGGCAGGCGGTTGCCGATGGTGTCGAGCAGGTCGCCACGCTTGTTCAACTGGCGCTCCAGGCCCAGCATCGACAGGGCGTAGCGCAGGGGCTCGCGCTGCAGGCTGCTGGGGTCGCGCTCCAGGGCGCCGACCAGCGCGCGATAGCCATCGCGCAGGTTCAGGTCGTCGCCGCCGAACACTTCCAGGGTGTCTTTGGGGTCGCGTACCAGCAAGCTGCCCAGCATGCAGCCGATGTTGGCCTCGCTGGCCTGGCCGGTGCGGGCGATGCGGTCAACCAGCACGGCTGCCTGGAAGACGCCGCCCAGGGCAATCAATTGCTCGCGCAGTGTGCTCATGCCCGCGGGCTCCACGGCTCGGCCGCCTCGATCACGCCGCCACCCAGGCACACCTCGCCATCATAGAACACCACCGACTGGCCCGGCGTCACGGCGCGCTGGGGCTCGTCGAACACGGCGCGGTAGCCGCCGTCGGTCAGCGCCAGGGTGCAGCGCTGGTCGCTCTGCCGGTAGCGTACCTTGGCGGTGAGCTGGCGCGGGCTGCTCAGGTCTACCGGGTTGACCCAGAAGATTTCCGACGCGAGCAGGGCGCGGGAGAACAACCATGGGTGTTCGTTGCCCTGGCCGACCACCAGCACGTTGCGGGTCAGGTCTTTGTGCAGCACGTACCAGGGCTCGTCACCGGCGTCCTTCAGGCCGCCGATACCCAGGCCCTGGCGCTGGCCGATGGTGTGGTACATCAGGCCATGGTGGCGGCCGATCACCTCGCCTTCGGTGGTTTCGATATTACCTGGCTGGGCGGGCAGGTACTGCTTGAGGAAGTCGCTGAAGCGGCGTTCACCAATGAAGCAGATGCCGGTGGAGTCCTTTTTCTTGGCAGTGGCCAGGCCGTGTTTTTCGGCAATGGCGCGGACCTCGGGTTTTTCCAGTTCGCCCACCGGGAACAGCGTGCGGGCGATTTCCTTGCCGCCAACGGCGTGCAGGAAATAGCTCTGGTCCTTGTTCGGGTCCAGGCCTTTGAGCAGTTCGGTAACGGCGCCGGTGTCGCGGCGGCGTACATAGTGGCCGGTGGCAATCAGGTCTGCACCCAGCGACAGGGCATAGTCGAGGAACGCCTTGAACTTGATTTCGCGGTTGCAGAGGATGTCCGGGTTGGGCGTACGGCCGGCCTTGTACTCTTCGAGGAAGTGCTCGAACACGTTGTCCCAGTACTCGGCGGCGAAGTTGGCGGTGTGCAGCTTGATACCGATGCGGTCGCACACGGCCTGGGCGTCGGCCAGGTCTTCACGGGCGGTGCAGTATTCGGTGCCGTCGTCTTCTTCCCAGTTCTTCATGAACAGCCCTTCCACCTGGTAGCCCTGCTCGATGAGCAGAAGGGCGGAGACGGAAGAGTCCACGCCGCCGGACATGCCGACGATGACGCGGGTCTTGGCGGGGTCTTTGAGTGCTGGGCTGGTCATGGGTACCGGTGTGTATCAAGGGGGGAAAACGCCGATTCTATCAAAGCCGCGGCGCTACGTCAGTCGCGCAGCAGCGCAAGGCTGTGCAGCGGGCCTGCAAGGTAGTCGTCCAGGCAGCGCGGCACCAGCTCGCTGCGCCAGCGGGTGGGGTCGGCCAGCAGCTCTTCGCGGGTCAGCCAGACAGCGCGGACGATGTCGCTGTCCAGGGCCAGGTCGGCATGGTGGCGCACGGGGCGGGCGGCAAAGCAGATGCGCTGGTAGGTCACGCCGTTGCTGGGCGCAGTGTACAGGTAGATGCCGACCACGCCGGTGAGCTCGACTTCCCAGGCGGTTTCTTCCAGGGTTTCGCGCAGGGCGGCCTGGGGCAGGGTCTCGTTGGCTTCCAGGTGCCCGGCGGGCTGGTTGAAGACGTGCCGGTCGGCTTTGAATTCTTCGACGAACAGGAATTTGCCGTCCTGCTCGACGATGGTGGCGACGGTGATGTGGGGTTGCCATGACACGGTCGATTCTCTCCCTAAGTAGCAAGTAGCAAGTAGCAAGTAGCAAGTAGCAAGTAGCAAGTGGCAAGTGGCAAGTGGCAAGTGGCAAGTGGCAAGTGGCAAGTGGCAAGTGGCAAGTGGCAAGTGGCAAGTGGCAAGTAGCAAGTTGAAGCAATCCGCGTACCGCTTCGACTTGTAGCTTGTAGCTTGTAGCTTGAAACTTACAGCTGAAAAAGCACAAACCCCGGTGCGTGGCCGGGGTTTGTGCTGTTACGTCAAGCGGACCTTACAGGGCGGCGATGGCGCTGTTCAGGGTCTGGCTTGGGCGCATCACCTTGGCGGTCAGCTCGGCATCCGGGGCGTAGTAGCCACCGATATCGGCTGGCTTGCCCTGAACGGCGTTGAGCTCGGCGACGATGGTCTCCTCGTTCTCGGTCAGGGTCTTGGCCAGTGGGGCGAAGCGTGCCTGCAGGGCGGCGTCGTCGCTCTGTGCAGCCAGGGCCTGGGCCCAGTACAGGGTCAGGTAGAAGTGGCTGCCGCGGTTGTCGATACCGCCGACTTTGCGCGATGGCGACTTGTTGGTGTCGAGGAACTTGCCGGTTGCCTGGTCCAGGGTGCTGGCCAGAACCTTGGCGCGCGGGTTGTCGTAGGTGTTGCCCAGGTGCTCCAGGGAAGCGGCCAGGGCCAGGAATTCACCCAGCGAGTCCCAACGCAGGAAGTTCTCTTCGACCAGCTGCTGCACGTGCTTGGGGGCCGAGCCGCCGGCGCCGGTTTCGAACAGGCCGCCACCACTCATCAGCGGCACGATCGACAGCATCTTGGCGCTGGTGCCCAGTTCCATGATCGGGAACAGGTCGGTCAGGTAGTCGCGCAGTACGTTACCGGTAACCGAGATGGTGTCCTTGCCTTCGCGAATGCGGGCCAGGGAGAACTTGATGGCGTCGACCGGGGCCATGACACGAATGTCCAGGCCGGTGGTGTCGTGATCCTTCAGGTACTTTTGCACCTTCTCGATCATCACGCCGTCGTGGGCACGGGCCGGGTCCAGCCAGAACACCGCTGGGGTGTTGCTCAGGCGGGCACGGTTGACGGCCAGCTTGACCCAGTCCTGGATCGGCGCGTCCTTGGTCTGGCACATGCGGAAGATGTCACCGGCCTCGACGTTCTGCTCCAGAACCACGTTGCCCTTGCTGTCGACCACGCGAACCACGCCGTCGGCCTTGACCTGGAAGGTCTTGTCGTGGGAACCGTACTCTTCGGCTTTCTGCGCCATCAGGCCAACGTTCGGCACGCTGCCCATGGTGGTAGGGTCGAAGGCGCCGTTGGCCTTGCAGTCTTCGATGGTGGCCTGGTAGATGCCGGCGTAGCAACGGTCCGGGATCACTGCCTTGGCGTCTTGCAGCTCGCCAGCGGTGTTCCACATCTTGCCCGAGTCACGGATCATGGCCGGCATCGAGGCGTCGACGATCACGTCGCTCGGTACGTGCAGATTGGTGATGCCCTTGTCGGAGTTGACCATGGCCAGGGCCGGGCGCTGGGCGTACAGGGCCTGGATATCGGCTTCGATCTCGGCCTGCTTGTCAGCTGGCAGGTCCTTGATGCGGGCGTACAGGTCGCCGATGCCGTTGTTGGCGTTGAAGCCCACTTCGGCCAGGGCGGCGGCGTGCTTGGCCAGCACGTCGTTGTAGAACTCTTCGACGATGACGCCGAACATGATCGGGTCGGAGACCTTCATCATGGTGGCTTTCAGGTGTACCGACAGCAGCACGCCGGTGGCCTTGGCGTCGGCGATCTGCTCGGCGATGAAGGCCTTCAGGGCCTTGCGGCTCATGGTTGCGCAGTCGATGACTTCGGCAGCCTTGACCGCGGTCTTTTCCTTCAGCACGGTGGTGCTGCCGTCTTTGCCGACCAGTTCGATACGTACGCTGTCGTCAGCTTCGATCAATGCAGCCTTTTCGCTGCCGTAGAAGTCGCCTTGGGTCATGTGGGCGACGTGCGACTTGGAGTCGGCGGCCCAGGCGCCCATCTTGTGCGGGTGCTTGCGCGCGTAGTTCTTGACCGACAGCGGTGCGCGGCGGTCGGAGTTGCCTTCACGCAGGACCGGGTTCACGGCCGAACCTTTGATGCGGTCGTAGCGGGCGCGGGATTCTTTCTCTTGCTCGGTGGCCGGCTCGTCGGCGTAGTCAGGGATGTTGTAGCCCTTGCCTTGCAGCTCCTTGATCGCGGCTTTGAGCTGCGGTACCGAGGCGCTGATGTTCGGCAGCTTGATGATGTTGGCTTCGGGGGTGGTAGCCAGCTGGCCCAGTTCCGCCAGGTGATCGCCTACTTGCTTCTCTGCGCCCAGTTGCTCCGGGAAGGCGGCAAGGATACGGCCAGCCAGGGAGATGTCGCGAGTTTCGACAGCGATGTCAGCCGAAGCGGTGAACGCTTCGATGATCGGCAGCAGCGAGTAGGTGGCGAGGGCAGGGGCTTCGTCGGTGAAGGTATAGATGATCTTGGAACGGGTGGGCATGCGGGTTAACTCTCTGTGTGCTGAGCGTGCTCGAGTCTCGTGGTGCGCAGGGTAAGGCGCATCGCCCTGGCAAGCCATGAGCGGAAAGTCGAGAAGCTGCGAGCGGTGATGGTGGATGCATCAGTCGAGCGTCAAGTGCTGAACTGCGGTAACAGCCCAGGCTTTGGCAGCCAGGCGGAAAAGGCCCGGCTTTTCGGCCGATCACGGCCCAGGGCGGTCCGCATTTTCCTGGGATTCGCCCCGATGACCCAACGGTCGCGGCGGAGTATACCAAACCATTTGGCCTAATCAGCAAGGCCAAGTGATATCGGCCCATTTATAAGACCAAAGACTGAGGGGCAATGTGGCGTAATGCCGCAGTGCTGGCGAGGTGTTCTGCGCGGGCGCGCCCGCGCCCCCGCCGTCAGCTTGCAGGTCGGCAGATGTGGTTTAGGCTCATTGCTACGCTTGATGTCCAACCCACACCCGATAGCGGAGTAGTGCAAGCATGGCATACCAGAAAATCAAGGTTCCGACCGACGGCGCCAAGATCACCGTCAATGCAGACCATTCGCTCAACGTGCCCGACCAGCCGATCATTCCCTACATCGAAGGCGACGGGATCGGCGTTGACGTCTCACCGGTGATGATCAAGGTGGTCGATGCCGCTGTGCAGAAAGCCTATGGCGGCAAGCGCAAGATCGCCTGGATGGAGGTGTACGCCGGCGAAAAGGCCACCCAGGTCTACGACCAGGACACCTGGCTGCCGCAGGAAACCCTCGACGCCGTGCGTGAGTATGTGGTGTCGATCAAGGGCCCGCTGACTACCCCGGTGGGTGGCGGCATCCGTTCGCTGAACGTGGCTTTGCGCCAGCAGCTGGACCTGTATGTGTGCCTGCGCCCTGTGCTGTGGTTCCAGGGCGTGCCAAGCCCGGTGAAAAAACCGGGGGATGTCGACATGGTGATCTTCCGGGAAAACTCCGAAGACATCTATGCCGGCATCGAATGGAAGGCCGGTTCGCCGGAAGCAGACAAGGTGATCAAGTTCCTCAAGGAGGAAATGGGCGTTACCAAGATCCGTTTCGACCAGGACTGCGGCATTGGTATCAAGCCGGTTTCCCGCGAAGGGACCAAGCGTCTGGTACGCAAAGCCCTGCAATATGTGGTGGATAACGACCGCGAGTCGCTGACGCTGGTGCACAAGGGCAACATCATGAAGTTCACCGAAGGTGCCTTCAAGGACTGGGGCTACGAAGTGGCGCGTGACGAGTTCGGTGCCGAGTTGCTCGACGGCGGGCCGTGGATGAAGTTCAACAACCCCAAGACCGGCCGCGAAGTCATCGTCAAGGACGCGATTGCCGACGCCATGCTCCAGCAGATCCTGCTACGCCCGGCCGAGTACGATGTTATCGCCACGCTCAACCTCAATGGCGACTATTTGTCTGACGCCCTGGCGGCGGAGGTGGGCGGCATCGGTATCGCCCCGGGGGCCAACCTGTCCGACACCGTGGCCATGTTCGAGGCTACCCACGGCACGGCGCCCAAGTATGCCGGGCAGGACAAGGTCAACCCGGGTTCGGTGATTCTTTCGGCAGAAATGATGCTGCGCCACATGGGCTGGACCGAGGCCGCCGACCTGATCATCAAAGGCACCAATGGCGCGATTGCGGCCAAGACCGTGACTTACGACTTCGAGCGCCTGATGGACGGTGCCACGCTGGTGGGAAGTTCGGGCTTCGGCGATGCCATGATCAAACATATGTAAGCGAATGTGAAACGGCCGCTTCTGGTAAAGAAGCGGCCTTTCTTATCGTTTACCGCTGGCAGGGCAGTCGGTCAGGCGCCGGCCGTGCTGCCCACGGGCTGTGCACTGGCCGGCGCGGGCGCAGCCGTGGATGCACTTCTGATGTTGACGGCATGTAAACCTTTCGGGCCTTGGATGACATCGAAGGTCACGGCTTGGCCGGCCTTGAGCGTCTTGTACCCGTCCATCTGGATGGCTGAATAATGAGCGAACAAGTCGTCGTTCTTGCCCTCTTCATTGACGAATCCATAGCCCTTGGCATTGTTGAACCACTTGACTTTACCGCTTGCCATCCCTATGTCCCTCTGCAAAGGACTCCATCACTGGAGTATCATCCACTTCATCCGCATACGAACCTTGCGAAAAAATCTGGTTGACTGCGCGGATCTTTATCGACCACGGTGGGTTCCTATTGGTTGTAACACCGTTTTGCCGATAGTCAAGGTCATGCAGCGGCTGCACCAATGGCCGTTCGCAGGGTCAACCCACAACCTTAACCTGTCGATGTGATGAAATTCTTTCCATGCATGCACACAGCCAGATTCGACTAACATTCAATCAGGATCGTCCTCAATCGAATGAGGACGATGGCTCCGGTCTGGCGGTTCAGGAAGCCAAGCCGATCCTGCAGGCGCCACCGATGTACAAGGTGGTTTTGTTCAACGATGACTACACACCGATGGATTTCGTCGTCGAAGTGCTCGAGACGTTCTTCAGTCTGAACCGCGAGCTGGCGACCAAGATCATGCTGACCGTCCATACCGAGGGGCGGGCAGTGTGCGGATTGTTTACCCGTGACATCGCCGAAACGAAGGCTATGCAGGTCAACCAATACGCCAGGGAAAGCCAGCATCCGCTACTCTGTGAAATCGAGAAGGACGGTTAATCGCCGACCACTTGGGTATGAGGTGAAGCTATGTTAAACCGCGAGCTCGAAGTCACCCTCAATCTTGCCTTCAAGGAGGCCCGTTCGAAGCGTCATGAATTCATGACCGTCGAACATCTGCTGCTGGCACTCCTGGACAATGAGGCTGCCGCGACCGTTCTGCGCGCCTGTGGCGCCAATCTCGACAAGCTCAAGCACGACCTGCAAGAGTTCATCGATTCGACCACGCCGCTGATTCCTGTCAACGATGAAGACAGGGAAACCCAGCCAACCCTGGGCTTCCAGCGTGTGCTGCAACGCGCCGTGTTCCACGTACAAAGCTCTGGCAAGCGTGAAGTGACCGGCGCCAACGTACTGGTGGCGATCTTCAGCGAACAGGAAAGCCAGGCCGTGTTCCTGCTCAAGCAGCAAAGCGTGGCCCGCATCGATGTGGTCAACTACATCGCCCATGGCATCTCCAAGGTGCCGGGGCATGGCTCGCAATCCGAGAGCGACCAGGACATGCAGGACGAAGAGGGTGGTGAAACCTCTTCTTCCAGCAACCCGCTGGACGCCTATGCCAGCAACCTCAACGAGCTGGCGCGTGCTGGCCGCATCGACCCGCTGGTTGGCCGCGAGCAGGAAGTGGAGCGCGTTGCGCAGATCCTTGCCCGCCGCCGCAAGAACAACCCGCTGCTGGTGGGTGAGGCCGGGGTGGGCAAAACGGCGATTGCCGAAGGGCTGGCCAAGCGTATTGTCGATGGCCAGGTGCCTGACCTGCTGGCACAGAGCGTGGTGTACTCGCTCGACCTGGGCGCGCTGCTGGCCGGTACCAAGTACCGCGGCGACTTCGAGAAGCGCTTCAAGGCGCTGCTTGGCGAGCTGCGCAAGCGGCCTCAGGCCATTCTGTTCATCGATGAGATCCACACCATCATCGGTGCCGGTGCGGCGTCGGGTGGGGTAATGGATGCGTCCAACCTGCTCAAGCCGCTGTTGTCTTCGGGTGAAATCCGCTGCATCGGCTCCACGACCTTCCAGGAATTTCGTGGCATCTTCGAGAAGGACCGTGCCTTGGCGCGGCGCTTCCAGAAGGTAGACGTCAGCGAACCCTCGGTTGAAGACACCGTGGGCATCCTGCGTGGCCTGAAAGGGCGGTTCGAAAGCCACCACAATATCGAGTACAGCGACGAAGCCCTGCGCGCCGCCGCCGAGCTGGCCTCGCGCTACATCAATGACCGGCACATGCCGGACAAGGCCATCGACGTGATCGACGAGGCTGGCGCCTACCAGCGCCTGCAGCCGGAAGCCAGCCGCGTCAAGCGCATCGACGTGCCGCAGGTGGAGGATATCGTCGCCAAGATTGCGCGAATTCCCCCGAAGCATGTCAGCAGCTCCGACAAGGAACTGCTGCGTAACCTGGAGCGCGACCTGAAGCTGACCGTCTTCGGTCAGGGCCAGGCCATCGATTCGCTGTCCACGGCCATCAAGCTGTCGCGTGCCGGCCTCAAGGCACCTGACAAGCCAGTGGGTTCGTTCCTGTTTGCCGGCCCTACCGGCGTCGGCAAGACCGAAGCGGCCCGGCAATTGGCCAAGGCGCTGGGTGTGGAGCTGGTGCGCTTCGATATGTCCGAGTACATGGAGCGCCATACCGTTTCGCGCTTGATCGGTGCACCGCCCGGCTATGTCGGGTTCGACCAGGGTGGTCTGCTGACCGAGGCGATTACCAAGCAGCCGCACTGCGTGTTGCTGCTCGACGAAATCGAGAAGGCGCACCCGGAAGTCTTCAACCTGCTGCTGCAGGTGATGGACCACGGTACCCTTACCGACAACAACGGGCGCAAGGCCGACTTCCGTAACGTGATCCTGATCATGACCACCAACGCCGGCGCGGAAACCGCGTCGCGGGCCTCGATCGGCTTCACCCATCAGGACCATGCGTCCGATGCGATGGAAGTGATCCGCAAGAGCTTTACGCCAGAGTTCCGCAACCGCCTGGATACCATCATCCAGTTTGGCCGCCTGAGCACCGAAACCATCAAGAGCATCGTCGACAAGTTCCTTATCGAACTGCAGGCGCAACTCGAAGACAAGCGCGTGCTGCTTGAGGTCAGCGACGAGGCCCGCGGCTGGCTGGCGGCCTCGGGGTATGACGCGCAGATGGGCGCGCGGCCGATGGCGCGGTTGATTCAGGACAAGATCAAGCGGCCGTTGGCCGAGGAGATCCTGTTCGGTGAGTTGGCCGAGCATGGCGGTGTGGTGCACGTCGACTTGCGCGATGGCGAGTTGGTGTTCGACTTCGAGACCACGGCTGAAGTAGCGTGATACATGGGGCTGCCACGCAGCCCCTTACAAACTTGAAGCCATGAAAAAGCCCGGCACTTGGCCGGGCTTTTTCATGGCTGGAGCTTAGCGCGCACGGTAGGTGATGCGGCCCTTGCTCAGGTCATAAGGCGTCAGCTCGACGCGGACCTTGTCGCCAGTGAGAATACGGATGTAGTTTTTGCGCATCTTTCCGGAGATGTGCGCGGTTACGACGTGCCCGTTTTCCAACTCCACGCGGAACATGGTGTTGGGCAGGGTGTCGACGACAGTACCTTCCATTTCGAAGCTGTCTTCTTTCGACATGCAGTTGAGCCCTCGGTGTCCAGTGTTGGCCCGACGCATATCCGCACCGGGCAAAAAAGTGGCGTGGATTATGCCGGAAAACTGTGTGTCAAGCCAATGCTTTCAGTTGAGGGTGACCCAGCGCTGGTTTATCAACAATTCGATGGGCCGATACTGTGTCTTGTAGTTCATCTTCTTGCAGTTCTTGATCCAGTAGCCCAGGTACACCGCCTCCAGATCCTTGCGCAGGGCTTCGCCGATCTGCCAGAGAATGGCGAAACGGCCCAGGCTGCGGCGCTCTTCGTCGGGCTCGTAGAAGGTGTAGACCGCTGACAGGCCATTGGGCAGCACGTCGCACACGGCCACTGCCATCAGCCGGCCGGCCAGGCGAAATTCGTAGAACCAGCAGAAGGGCAGGTCCCGCACCAGGAAGGTGGAAAACTGGTCGCGGCTGGGTGGGTACATGTCACCGTCGGCATGGCGGGTTTCGATATAACGCCGGTACAGCTCGAAGTACTCTTCCTTGAACGCCGGGCGCGCTGCGCTCACGGTGAGGTCGGCATTGCGCTTGAGAATGCGCCGCTGCTGGCGGTTGGGAATGAAGCGGGCCGCGGGAATGCGCGCCGGTACGCAGGCGTTGCAGTTCTGGCAGTGGGGGCGATACAAGTGGTCGCCACTGCGGCGAAAACCCATGTCCGACAAGTCGGCATAGACGTTCACGTCCATCGGCTGGCTGGGGTCGAGGAACAGCGTGGTTGCCTGCTCGTCGGGCAGGTAACTGCAGGAGTGGGGTTGAGTGGCATAGAACTTCAACCGCGCCAACTCTGTCATGATCAACCCCTCGGTGAGACTTTGTTCTAAGTGTAAGCCAGCCAGGGAAAACCGCCTAGGCAACCACCCAGGTCGCGCTGTTGGGCTGGTCGAGGTGGCGGGCCAGGTAGCGGGCGAACTCGGCGCGGCTGATGGCATGGGCGCCGAGGCTGTGCAGGTGGTTGGTGGGCATCTGGCAATCGATCAGTACGAAGCCGGCCTGGCGCAGGTGCTCGACCAGGGTCACGAAACCGACCTTGGAGGCGTTGTCGGCGCGGCTGAACATCGATTCGCCGAAGAACAACTGGCCCATGGCCAGGCCGTACAGGCCGCCGACCAGTTCGCCGTGCTGGCGTACTTCGACCGAGTGGGCAATGCCGCGACGGTGCAGTTCGCAGTAGGCGTTGCGCATGGTATCGGTGATCCAGGTGCCGTCGGCGTAATCGCGGGGGGCGGCGCAGGCGTCGATGACCGCCGGGAAGTCGCTGTCGAAACTGACCTGGTAGCGCCCCTGGCGCATCAGCTTGGCCAGCGAGCGCGATACGTGAAGCTGGTCGGGCAGCAACACCGTGCGCGGGTCGGGTGACCACCACAGGATCGGCTGGCCGTCCTGGTACCAGGGGAAGCAGCCATGGCGGTAGGCCTGCACCAGCCGTTCGGGGCTCAGGTCGCCGCCGGCGGCGAGCAGGCCGTTGGGTTCGTGCAGGGCCTTTTCCAGGGGCGGGAAGGTCAGCGAGTCGCGGGTCAGCCAGGTGAGCATGGTCTATCGTGCGGTGGGGGAGGGGAGCGGGCAGCATGGCGTGCGCGCCCGGCAGGGTCAATGGCTGAGCGCCGGCAGCGGCGGCCAGGGCCGGCACGGCCGCGGAATTCGGGCAATTTCCTGCACATTGATGAAACCACAGGCACCATCCGCTACATTTGCTGTCATACCTGTGCAAAAACACAGCATAAGCCTTTGTCACGAAAGAAAATGCGTGCTCAAATTGCAGGCATGTGAGAGTCGCCCCCGCTTGAGCGCCATATGGCGCGCCGTCATGGCAGTGGGCGGGCAGTAATGTTAAAAGTAGTGGTTCATTGGTCGCACTGCCGGCCGAGCACTATTGGACGCGCAACACGCGCAGGAATAGACGTGTTTTGAAGAAATCCACCGCAACCCCAGCTCCCTTGCCCGTGCCCCTGTGGCGGCAGCAGCTGCATTATCGCCTCAAGGAAGGTGCGTTGATCGCCGTTGGCGCTCTGTGCCTGTACCTGTGGATGGCGCTGCTGACCTACGACACTTCGGATCCGGGCTTCAGCCACACCGCCACCGTCGACCAGGTGCAGAACGCCGCCGGGCGTGCCGGTGCCTACTTTGCCGACATCCTGTTCATGGTGTTGGGTTACTTCGCCTATATCTTCCCGCTGCTGCTGGCGGTGAAAACCTGGCAGATCTTCCGCCAGCGCCATCAGCCCTGGGACTGGAGCGGCTGGCTGTTTTCCTGGCGGCTGATCGGCCTGGTGTTCCTGGTGTTGTCGGGGGCGGCGCTGGCGCATATCCACTTCCATTCGCCTGCGAGCTTGCCATTTTCTGCCGGCGGCGCCCTGGGCGAGAGCCTTGGCGACCTGGCGCGCAACCTGCTGAACGTGCAGGGCAGTACGCTGATGTTCATTGCCCTGTTCCTGTTCGGCCTGACCGTGTTCACCGACCTGTCATGGTTCAAGGTGATGGACCTGACGGGCAAGATCACCCTCGACCTGTTCGAACTGGTGCAGGGCGCCGCCAATCGCTGGTGGGAAGCCCGCAACGAACGCAAGCGCCTTGAAGCGCAGTTGCGCGAGGATGAGCCCGTGGTGAAGGCCGCGCCAACGGTCGCCGAGAAACGCGAACCCGCCAAACCGGCGCTGCGTGAGCGCATCTTCAAGCGCGAAGAGGCGCCGGCGGCGGTGGTCGAGCCCCGCGAGCCGACCCTCGGGCGCGAGCCCGTTGCCCCGGTCCGCGAACCGGCCCTGGCCCGCGAGCCGGTGGTCCCGCCCCGCGAGCCAAGCCTTGCCCGTGTGCCGTCGTCCACGCCAACCATCGTGCCCCCGGCCGTAGACAAGGCGCCAGAGCCGAGCAAGCGGGTGATGAAAGAGAAGCAGACGCCGCTGTTCATCGACAGCGCCGTGGAGGGCACGCTGCCGTCTATTTCCATCCTCGACCCGGCCGAGCAGAAGAAGATCGAGTACTCGCCAGAATCCCTGGCCGGTGTCGGTCAGCTGCTGGAAATCAAGCTCAAGGAGTTCGGCGTTGAGGTCTCGGTGGACTCCATCCACCCAGGCCCGGTGATCACCCGTTACGAAATCCAGCCTGCCGCTGGCGTCAAGGTCAGCCGTATCGCCAACCTGGCCAAGGACCTGGCGCGGTCGCTGGCGGTGACCAGCGTGCGTGTGGTCGAGGTCATCCCCGGCAAGACCACCGTGGGTATCGAGATCCCCAACGAAAACCGCCAGATGGTGCGTTTCTCCGAAGTGCTGGCCACGCCGCAGTACGATGAGCAGAAGTCCCCTGTCACCCTGGCCCTGGGCCACGACATTGGCGGCAAGCCGGTGATTACCGACCTGGCCAAGATGCCCCACCTGTTGGTGGCCGGTACCACGGGTTCCGGTAAGTCGGTGGGGGTCAACGCGATGATCCTGTCGATCCTGTTCAAGTCCAGCCCGGAAGACGCGCGGCTGATCATGATCGACCCGAAAATGCTCGAGCTGTCGATCTACGAAGGCATTCCGCACCTGTTGTGCCCGGTGGTCACCGACATGAAGGACGCCGCCAACGCCCTGCGCTGGTGCGTGGCCGAGATGGAGCGCCGCTACAAGCTGATGGCGGCCATGGGTGTACGTAACCTGGCCGGCTTCAACCGCAAGATCAAGGATGCCCAGGAAGCCGGGGAAATCATCCACGACCCGCTGTACCGCCGCGAAAGCATGGACGACGAGCCGCCGGCGCTGAAAACCCTGCCGACCATCGTGGTGGTGGTCGACGAATTCGCCGACATGATGATGATTGTCGGCAAGAAGGTCGAAGAACTGATCGCCCGTATCGCGCAGAAAGCGCGTGCGGCGGGCATTCACCTTATCCTCGCCACCCAGCGCCCCTCGGTGGACGTGATCACCGGTCTGATCAAGGCCAACATCCCGACCCGCATGGCCTTCCAGGTGTCGAGCAAGATCGACTCGCGGACCATCATCGACCAGGGCGGTGCCGAACAACTGCTGGGCCACGGTGACATGCTGTACATGCCGCCGGGCACCAGCCTGCCGATCCGGGTGCATGGCGCGTTCGTTTCCGACGACGAGGTGCACCGCACGGTCGAGGCGTGGAAGCTGCGCGGCGCCCCAGACTACAACGACGACATTCTCAATGGCGTGGAAGAAGCCGGCAGCGGCTTCGACGGCGGCGGCGGTGGCGGTGATGGCGACGATGCCGAAACCGATGCGCTGTATGATGAAGCGGTGCAGTTCGTGCTCGAGAGCCGTCGTGCTTCCATTTCTGCGGTACAGCGCAAACTGAAGATCGGCTACAACCGTGCCGCCCGCATGATCGAGTCGATGGAAATGGCCGGCGTCGTTACCCCGATGAACAGCAACGGCTCGCGGGAAGTAATTGCCCCAGGCGGCCCGCGCGACTGATGAACACCCTGCCGGGCGCCAGTGTTGGTGCCCGGCCCTTTCAATGCTCAATGAGGATTCCCATGCGCGCGATTCGCATGCTGTTGGTTTCTGCCCTGACCCTGGGCTCGGTTACCGCTTATGCCGGTGAGCAGGATGTGCAACGCCTGACCCAGTTGCTGGAAAAGTCACAGACCATCGAGGCCAATTTCTCCCAGCTGACCTTGGGCGCCGATGGCACCAGCCTGCAGGAAACCTCGGGCAAGATGACCGTCAAGCGTCCGGGCCTGTTCTACTGGCATACCGACGCACCGCAGGAGCAAGTGGTGGTGTCGGACGGCAAGAACGTCACCCTGTGGGACCCGGACCTGGAACAGGCCACCATCAAGAAGCTCGACGTGCGCCTGAACCAGACCCCGGCGCTGCTGCTGTCGGGTGATGTATCGAAAATCAGCCAGAGTTTCGACATCACCTCGAAGGAGCAGGGCGAAGTCATGGACTTCACCCTCAAGCCGAAAACCAAGGACACCTTGTTCGACTCGCTGCGCGTGTCGTTCCGCAAGGGCCTGATCAATGACATGCAGCTGATCGACAGCGTCGGCCAGCGCACCAACATCCTGTTCAATGGCGTCAAGGCCAACCAGGCGGTGCCGGACAGCAGGTTCAAGTTCGACATTCCCAAAGGCGCGGACGTGATCAAGGAGTAACCAGAGCTCGCCATGGACCTGTTTCGAAGCGAACCTGTCGCCCAGCCTCTGGCGGCCCGCCTGCGCCCGTCCAACCTGGACGAGTACGTAGGCCAGGAGCACCTGCTGGCGCGCGGCAAACCGCTGCGCGAGGCATTGGAGCAAGGCGCGCTGCACTCGATGATCTTCTGGGGCCCGCCAGGGGTAGGCAAAACCACCCTGGCGCGGCTGCTGGCGCAGTTCTGTGATGCGCATTTCGAAACCGTGTCGGCGGTACTGGCCGGGGTGAAGGAAATTCGCCAGGCGGTGGAGGTTGCCAAGCAGCAGGCAGGGCAATACGGCCGCCGCACCATTCTCTTCGTCGACGAGGTGCACCGCTTCAACAAGTCGCAGCAGGATGCCTTCTTGCCCTACGTGGAAGACGGCACCCTGCTGTTCATTGGCGCCACCACCGAAAACCCCTCGTTCGAGCTTAACAACGCACTGTTGTCGCGGGCGCGGGTGTACGTGCTCAAGAGCCTGGACGAGGCGGCGTTGCGCAAGCTGGTCGACCGCGCCCTCACCGAGGAGCGTGGCTTGGGCAAGCGCAACCTGCGGGTGGGCGACGATGCCTTCAAGATGCTGATGGCCGCCGCAGACGGCGATGGCCGGCGCATGCTCAATTTTCTCGAAAATGCCTCGGACCTGGCCGAAGACGGCAGTGAAATCGACGTCGAGATGCTGCAGAGCCTGTTGGGCGACAGCCGTCGCCGTTTCGACAAGGGCGGCGAAGCCTTCTACGACCAGATTTCCGCGCTGCACAAATCGGTACGCGGTTCCAACCCGGACGGCGCGCTGTACTGGTTCGCGCGCATGCTCGACGGCGGCTGCGACCCGCTGTACATCGCCCGCCGTGTGGTGCGCATGGCCAGCGAAGACATTGGCAACGCCGACCCGCGGGCACTCGGCTTGTGCCTGGCCGCCTGGGATGTACAAGAGCGCCTGGGCAGCCCCGAAGGCGAGCTGGCGGTGGCCCAGGCCATTACCTACCTCGCCTGTGCGCCGAAGAGCAACGCGGTGTACATGGGCTTCAAGACCGCCCTGCGCGAAGCCGCCGAGCATGGCTCGCTGGAAGTGCCACTGCACTTGCGCAATGCGCCCACCAAGCTCATGAAGCAACTGGGTTACGGCGACGAGTACCGCTACGCCCATGACGAGCCCGACGCCTATGCGGCCGGTGAGGACTACTTCCCCGATGCACTCGAGCCACGCCAGTACTACCAGCCGGTGCCGCGCGGCCTGGAACTGAAAATCGGCGAGAAGCTGCGCCACCTGGCCGACCTGGACCGCAACAGCCCCCGTCAGCGGAGAAAACCATGATTGCCTTGATCGCTGCCGTAAGTGCCGGGGGCGTCGCCGGTACGTTGCTGCGCTTTGCCACCGCCAATTGGGTCACCGCCCACTGGCCACGGCACTTCTATGCCGGTACGCTGGCGGTCAACCTGGTTGGCTGCCTGCTGATCGGCCTGCTTTACGGCTTGTTCCTGCACAAGCCACTGGCGCCGGTCGAGTTGCGCGCCGGCTTGATCGTCGGCTTCCTTGGTGGCCTTACGACTTTTTCCTCTTTTTCGCTCGACACCGTGCGCCTGATGGAAAGCGGGCAAGTACCGCTGGCCTTGGGCTATACCAGTATCAGCGTAGTGGGCGGGCTGCTCGCGACCTGGGCCGGCCTGTCCCTGACCCGTTTCTGAACCAACACCTACCTATAACGAGAGAACGATATGCTCGATTCCAAACTGTTACGCGGCCAACTTCAGGAAGTGGCGGATCGCCTGGCCTCCCGTGGCTTCAGCCTGGATGTCGCGCGCATCGAATCACTGGAAGAACGCCGCAAGGCGGTGCAGACCCGTACCGAGCAACTGCAGGCCGAGCGTAACGCCCGTTCCAAGTCCATCGGCCAGGCCAAAGCCAAAGGCGAGGACATCGCCCCACTGATGGCCGATGTCGAGCGCATGGCCAATGAGCTGGCGGCCGGCAAGGCCGAACTGGACGAGATCCAGGCCGAACTGGACGGCATTCTGCTGACCATCCCCAACTTGCCGGATGCCAGCGTACCGGTCGGTGCCAGCGAAGACGACAACGTTGAAGTGCGCCGTTGGGGCACCCCGCAAACCTTCGATTTCGACATCAAGGACCACGTTGCCCTGGGTGAACTCAGCGGTGGCCTGGACTTCGAGGCCGCTGCCAAGCTGTCCGGCGCACGCTTTGCCGTGCTGCGCGGGCCGATTGCCCGCCTGCACCGCGCCCTGGCGCAGTTCATGATCAACCTGCACACCGGTGAGCACGGTTACGAGGAACACTACACCCCGTACCTGGTGCAGGCCCCAGCGCTGCAGGGCACTGGCCAGTTGCCGAAGTTCGAAGAAGACCTGTTCAAGATCACCCGCGAAGGCGAGGCTGACTTCTACCTGATCCCGACTGCCGAGGTGTCGCTGACCAACCTGGTGGCAGGCGCAATTCTGGACGCCAAGCAACTGCCGCTGAAGCTGGTTGCCCACACCCCGTGCTTCCGCAGTGAAGCGGGCGCTTCCGGCCGGGACACCCGCGGCATGATCCGCCAGCACCAGTTCGACAAGGTCGAGATGGTGCAGGTGGTCGAGCCGGCGAAATCGATGGAAGCCCTGGAAGGGCTGACGGCCAACGCCGAGCGCGTGCTGCAGCTGCTGGAGTTGCCGTACCGCGTGCTGGCCCTGTGCACCGGCGACATGGGCTTCGGCGCGGTGAAAACCTATGACCTGGAAGTGTGGGTGCCGAGCCAGGACAAGTACCGTGAAATCAGCTCGTGCTCCAACTGCGGCGACTTCCAGGCGCGCCGCATGCAGGCCCGCTGGCGTAACCCGGAAACCGGCAAGCCAGAACTGGTACACACCCTCAACGGGTCCGGCCTGGCGGTTGGCCGTACCTTGGTGGCGGTGCTGGAAAACTACCAGCAGGCCGACGGCTCGATCCGCGTGCCAGAAGTGCTGAAGCCTTACATGGGCGGCGTCGAGGTCATCCGCTAAATGGATTATCTGCCGCTGTTCCACAAGCTGCAGGGCGGCCGTGTACTGGTCGTCGGCGGCGGTGAGATCGCCTTGCGCAAGGCGCGCTTGCTGGCCGATGCCGGGAGTGTGCTGCGCGTGGTGGCGCCGGACGTCGACGGCCAGTTGGCTGCGTTGGCCCGGGAAGGTGGCGGTGAGGTGCTGGTGCGTGGCTACCAGGCCGCCGACCTGGTCGGGTGCCGGCTGGTGATCGCCGCCACTGACGACCCTGGGCTGAACGCGCAGGTATCGGCCGATGCGCAGGCCGTCAGCCTGCCAGTCAACGTGGTGGACGCGCCAGCCTTGTGCACGGTGATCTTCCCGGCGATTGTCGACCGTTCACCGTTGGTGATTGCGGTGTCCAGTGGCGGGGATGCTCCGGTGCTGGCGCGTCTGATTCGCGCCAAACTGGAGGCCTGGATCCCGGCTGCCTACGGTGAGCTGGCCGGGCTGGCGGCGCGGTTCCGGCACAAGGTCAAGTCCTTGTATCCGGATGTGAACCAGCGCCGTGGCTTCTGGGAGACCGTGTTCCAGGGCCCGATCGCCGAGCGCCAGCTGGCCGGGCAGGGCGCCGAAGCCGAACGCCTGTTGCAGGCGATGGTGGAGGGCGCGCCGGTGCAGCAGGGGGGCGAGGTTTACCTGGTAGGTGCGGGCCCGGGCGACCCGGACCTGCTCACCTTCCGCGCCTTGCGCCTCATGCAGCAGGCCGATGTGGTGCTGTATGACCGCCTGGTGGCCCCGGCGATCATCGATATGTGCCGGCGTGATGCCGAGCGTATCTACGTTGGCAAGCGCCGCGCTGACCACGCCGTACCGCAGGACCAGATCAACCGCCTGTTGGTTGACCTGGCCCAGCAAGGCAAGCGCGTGCTGCGCCTGAAGGGCGGCGACCCGTTCATCTTTGGCCGCGGTGGCGAAGAGATCGAAGAGCTGGCCGAGCATGGCATCCCCTTCCAGGTGGTTCCGGGTATTACGGCGGCCAGTGGCTGTTCCGCCTATGGCGGCATTCCATTGACCCATCGCGACCATGCCCAGTCGGTGCGCTTCGTGACCGGGCACCTCAAGGATGGTACCAGCAACCTGCCATGGAACGACCTGGTAGCGCCGTCGCAGACCCTGGTGTTCTACATGGGTTTGGTGGGCTTGCCTACGATCTGCGCAGAGCTGATTCGCCATGGGCGTGCGGCCAGTACCCCGGCGGCCCTGGTGCAGCAGGGCACTACGCGTAACCAGCGGGTGTTCACCGGTACCTTGGCGGACTTGCCGGAGCTTGTGGCCCAGCATGAAGTGCATGCGCCGACCCTGGTGATTGTTGGGGAAGTGGTGCAGTTGCGCGACAAGCTGGCCTGGTTTGAAGGTTCGCAGAACAGCTGAAACCGCCGGGGCCGCTTTGCGGCCCATCGCGACACAAGGCCGCTCTTACACTAGGCACTGCGCGGTCCCCTGTAGGAGCGGCCTTGTGTCGCGATGGGCTGCAAAGCAGCCCCCAGTGCCTCAACCCTGCCAAATCCCTTTACCCACCAACCGCTCCCGATCATGCGGCTGGTTGAAATCCTGCAACGGCCCCTTTGGCACAATCCCGTTCGGGTTGATGGTCTTGTGGCTCATGTAATAGTGCTTCTGGATATGCTCCATATCCACCGTCCCCGCCACCCCCGGCCACTGGTACAGCTCACGCAGCCAGTTCGACAGGTTGTGATAATCGCTGAGGCGGCGCAGGTTGCACTTGAAGTGCCCGTGATACACAGCGTCGAAGCGCACCAGCGTGGTGAACAGGCGCACATCGGCTTCAGTCAGGTATTCGCCCGCCAGGTAGCGATTGCGGCCTAACAGCTCTTCCAGGTAATCCAGTTCGTTGAACACATCATCGAACGCCGCCTCGTAGGCCTCCTGCGTAGTCGCGAAGCCGGCGCGATAGACGCCGTTGTTCACCGCCGGATAGATACGTTCATTCAGCGCCTCGATGGCCGGGCGCAGCGGCGCTGGGTACAGGTCGAGGGTGTTGCCGGTCAACGCGTTGAACGCGCTGTTGAAAATGCGAATGATCTCAGCCGACTCATTGTTGACGATGCGTTTCTCTTTCTTGTCCCACAGCACGGGTACTGTCACCCGGCCGGTGTAGTGCGGGTCGTCCTGGGTGTAACGCTGATGCAGGTACTGCAGTGCATCGATGTGATCGCCGCTGGAGCCTTGCTGCTGGTCGAAGGTCCAGCCATGGTCTTGCATCAGCCAGCTCACTACCGAAACGTCGATCAACGGCGCCAGGCCTTTGATGGCGCGGAAGATCAACGTGCGGTGCGCCCAAGGGCAGGCCAGCGACACGTACAGGTGGTAACGGCCGGCTTCGGGGGCGGGCAACGAATGGCGGCGCTGGGCGTTTTCGCGTTTGAAGGTGCCGTCCTTGCCGTTTTCATACCACTGATCATGCCAGCGGCCGTCGATCAAAAGGCCCATGGTGAGCTCCTGGAACAAAGGGTTTGTCGTTGGAGCCCAGTCTAGGCCAGATCGTTCGAAGAAATAGCGCAAAGATCGGCGTGGTATTATCGACTAAATCGATCTATCACGGTTATCCCAATAGGCCTGCGCGTTCGTGAAGGCTTGTTCCCGGGTCTGCTCCAGGCCGCGCAGTGCCAAGGCCATGGTCGCGATCAGCGCTTTCTCGCCGTAGCTGTCTTGCACTTCACCACGCCAGAAGGCGAGCAAATGCTCCGGTTGCAGCGTGGCGGGCTTGACGTGACGGCGCTCGCTGAGCGCCGGCCATTCCTCATCCCAGGCTACGCCGGCAGTGGTGCCGTAGAGGTGGCTGATGACGTCCGGGTTGACCTCGATCTCGCCGCCATCGCCCTTGATCACCACGGCATGGTCGCCCAGCAGGCGGCTGGCCTCACGGTGTACCGCCTGGTAACCGGGGTGGAAGATGCTTTGCAGGCCGCACCGCGCGCCCAGCGGGTTGAGCACCCGCGCCAGGGAGTGAATGGGCGAGCGCAGGCCCAGGGTGTTGCGCAGGTCGATCATGCGCTGCAGTTGCGGCGCCCAGTCGTGCAAGGGGAAAAACGCCAGCTGATGTTGGCCCAGCGCGGTGTCGACCGCTGCCCAGTCGCGGCACAGGGGGATATGCAACAGGTCGAGCAGTTGCTCGGTATACAGGCGCCCGGCTGTGTGTGCACCGCCGCCATGCATCAGGATGCGAATACCATTGCCGGCCAGGCATTTGGCGGCCAGCAGGTACCAGGGCAAGTGGCGCTTCTTGCCAGCGTAGGTTGGCCAGTCCAGGTCCACGGCAATGCGCGGGGCCTGCAGGTGGTCGCGTAGCGCTTCGGTGAAGCCGGCCAGCTCTTCGGCGCTTTCTTCCTTGTGCCGCAGCAGCATCAGGAAGGCGCCCAGCTGGGTGTCCTCGACCTTGCCTTCCAGCAGCAGGGTCATGGCAGCCCGTGCTTCCTCGCGGGTAAGGCCGCGCGCGCCGCGCTTGCCTTTGCCAAGAATGCGCACGAATTCAGCGAACGGGTGTTCGGCCGGAGTTTCCAGGGTCAGCGGGCGGGCTTGATTCAAGGGTGGCAGGGTCATATGCAATTGGTCGGCTTGGGCAGGCCCGCCAGCTTGGCGGCAAGTTTGGCGGGGGTGCCATTGAACAGGCGGTTCAGGTGCGGGCTATTGCCCTTGTCAGGGCCTAGCTTCAGGGCGGTGTACTTGATCAGTGGGCGGGTGGCCGGGGACAGCTGGTACTCCTGGTAGAACTGTCGCAGCAGTTCGAGGATTTCCCAGTGGTCCGCGGTCAGCGCAATGCCCTCGCGCTCGGCAAGGGCCTCGGCGGCTGCATGGGACCAGTCTTGGAGGTCGACCAGGAAGCCGTCCTTGTCCAGGGCGATCGCCTGATCGGCAACGGTGAGGGTATTCATAGCCAGCTGTTGACCTTGTCGTAGTGCAGCGACAGTTCGACGAACCCGGCGTAGTCCACGGCCTTGGCCAGGTCGTTGCCGACCGCGCGGGCTTGCAGGTCTTCGTCCAGGGCGAACAGGCGCTGGGCCAGGCTGGCGGCTTGCAACTGGCGGTACGCTTCGCTGCCGCTGCGCAGGGCGTACACCGCATCGCCGCACAGCAGCAGGGCGTCGTGCGCGCCAAGCAGGCGCAGGCAACTGGCCAGGCGCTCGTCGCCGAACGGGGAGTGGGCAATTACGTGCAGGGTCGTCATCAGAGCGTTACCACCTGGTCGAAACGGGCGATCAGTGCGGTCAGTGCCGCGTCATCCAGCACTTGCACTGGCAGTGCCAGGCTGTCGGCGGCCAGGCCACGGCGGGTGAGGCTGTGGTTGCAGGCGAACAGTTCTTCGACGCCGAACATCGGCAACGCCTGCAGGTTGGCGGCCAGGTTCTTATGTTGCACGGCGGCAGGTTGCTGGTTTGGCGCCAGCTGGAACACGCCATCGTCGAGGAACAGCATGCCCAGCGGCAGGTCGAACGCGCCACCGGCCAGGGCGATGTCCAGCGCCTCGCGGGCAGATGGGCCGTTCCACGGCGCCTGGCGGCTGATGATCAACAAGGATTTGGCCATTTCAGTCGCCTCCAAAGCAGACAAGGCGGTCGGCGACTTGCGCGGCCTCGTGCAGTTGCCCCAGGCCGGACAACTCCCATGGCCTGGGCAGGTTCACGGCCGGGCGCTGATAGCGGTTGGCCTCGGCCTCGTCGAGCACGCCACGGCGCAAGGCGGCGGCGATGCACACCACGGCATCCAGCTGGTGGGTCTCGATAAAGGCACGCCACTGCGCGGCCACGTCCACTTCATCCTGGGGCGCGACCACGTTGGCCGAGGCACTGTGTACCCCGTCCTGATAGAAGAACAGCCGGGCAATCTCATGCCCGCCGGCCAGCACCGCCTCGGCATAGCGCAAGGCGCGCCGCGAGGAGGGCGCATGGGCCGGGGAGAACACCGCGATAGCGAATTTCATGGGTAACTCATGCAAAGGAATACCGCCATGATAAAGCAAAAAAGCCCGCGCCCGCTTGTGCATGCGGGCGCGGGCTTTTGTAGGAGGCCTTGTGTCGCGATGGGCTGCAAAGCAGCCCGGGGCTTCAGCGCAGATGCACAAATTGCTGGGGCTGCTTTGCAGCCCATCGCGACACAAGGCCGCTCCTACAGGGATTGCGCAAGGCCCTGTCAGAAGGGAACAGGCCTCAAGCCTGTTCCTTGCTCTCCGGCAGGAACCAGTTCAGCACCAGGGCACAGATGCCACCGGTCGCCACCCCTGACTCCAGCACATTGCGCACCGCCGCCGGCATATGCGCCAGGAACTCCGGCACCTGCGCCACACCCAGGCCCAGCGCCAACGACACGGCAATGATCAGCAGCGCACGCCGGTCCAGGCGGGTGCTGGCCAGAATATTGATGCCCGACGCTGCAACCGCGCCAAACATGACCATTGCCGCACCCCCCAGCACCGGCTCTGGCACCGCCTGAATCACCCCGGCAACACTGGGGAACAGCCCCAATATCACCAGCATTACGGCAATCCACATGCCGATATGGCGGCTGGCAATACCGGTTAGCTGAATCACGCCGTTATTCTGCGCAAAGATTGAACTCGGGAAGGTGTTGAACAAGCCCGCCAACAGCGAGTTGGCGCCGTTGACCAACACGCCACCCTTGATCCGCTGCATCCATACCGGGCCTTCGACTGGCTGGCGCGACACCTTGCTGGTGGCGGTCACGTCACCAATGGCTTCCAGCGACGTCACCAGGTAGATCACCAGCATCGGAATGAACAGCGCCCACGAGAAGCTCAGGCCGAAGTGCAGCGGCGTCGGTACCTGAAACAGCGCGGCCTCATGCATACCGGTGAAGTCCAGGCGGCCCATATAGCCCGCCAGCGCATAGCCGACCGCCAGGGCAATAACGATGGCACAGCTGCGCATCCACACCACCGGAATACGGTTGAGGATCACGATAATGGCCAGCACCACACCCGACAACAGCAGGTTCTCGCCATTGGCGAAGGTGCCATTGGCCATGGCACCGAAGCCGCCACCCATACTGATCAGGCCGACCTTGATCAGCGTCAGGCCGATCATCAGCACGACAATGCCGGTGACCAGCGGGGTGATCAGGCGTTTGACGAAGGGCAGGATGCGCGAAACGCCCATTTCGACGAACGAGCCAGCGATGACCACGCCAAAGATGGCGGCCATCACACCTTCGACTGGCGTGCCTTGCTTGACCATCAGCGCACCCCCGGCAATCAGCGGGCCCACGAAGTTGAAGCTGGTGCCCTGCACGATCAGCAACCCGGCGCCAAACGGCCCGAAGCGCTTGCACTGCACGAATGTGGCGATACCGGAGATTACCAGCGACATGGAGACGATCAGGTTGGTATCCCGCGCGGACACCCCCAGCGCCTGGCAGATCAACAGCCCGGGCGTCACGATCGGCACGATGATCGCCAGCAGGTGTTGCAGCGCCGCCAGCAGCCCGATCAGCAGCCGAGGCTTGTCCTCGAGGCCAAGCACCAGCTCATTGGCGGGGGCCGATGCTGCTGGGCTGTGTTCATGTGTGCTCATGGCTGAAAGCTGCCCCTGAAGAAAAAAGGAGCGCATTCTACGGGGTGAAGGCAGATTGCGGTAGAGCAAAGCACGATGCCTACATGATCGGCGACCCTATGCCTAATTACCTGACCTTTCAGTCAAAAACCGCCTGCCGCGAATGTGCACTGTCGCGCCGGTTAACTCATGCTAAAGACGGCCACCGGCATGCCTTTCCCACACCCACAAAAAAGCCCGCCGAAGCGGGCTTTCTCACAACCTACAACAATCAGTCATCACGCCCCATGATGCCAAACAGCTGGAGCAGGCTGACGAACAGGTTGTAGATCGACACATACAGGCTGATGGTGGCCATGATGTAGTTCCGCTCACCACCGTGAATGATCGCGCTGGTCTGGAACAGGATGCACACCGACGAGAACAGCACGAAGCCAGCGCTGATCGCCAGTTGCAGGCCGCTGATCTGGAAGAAGAAGCTGGCCACGACCGCACCCAGCAGCACGAAGAAGCCGGCAGTGATGAAGCCACTGAGGAAGCTCATGTCCTTGCGGGTAATCAGTACGTAAGCCGACAGACCACCGAACACCAGGGCAGTCATGGCAAATGCCGAACTGACAACCTCGGCACCACCGGCCATGCCCAGGTAGCGGTTGAGGATTGGGCCGAGAATGAAGCCCATGAAGCCGGTGAGGGCGAAGGTGGAGACGAGGCCCCAGGCCGAATCACGCAGCTTGTTGGTCAGGAAAAACAGCCCGTAAAAGCCGATCAGCACCACGAACACGTTCGGGTAGCCGACACGCATTTGCTGGGCAACGAAGGCCATGACGCCGCTGAAGGCGAGGGTGAGCGCCAGCAGACTGTACGTGTTGCGCAGGACCTTGCTGATCTCCTGCTGCTCGACCTGCTGGCCGTGATGTACGGCATAATCCTGTTCGCGCATGGCGACACTCCTTGGTAAACCTGTGGTTTCGAACGTTCAGATGCTGGGAGTCTACCAGAGCCATTGCAACCCGCGACACAGAGAGTTTGACAGCTTGTTTCATTACGGTATTATGGCGGCCGCAAACGAGCTGGAAGCGTGGCCGAGTGGTTTAAGGCAACGGTCTTGAAAACCGTCGATGGGCAACTATCCTAGAGTTCGAATCTCTACGCTTCCGCCATATTCAAAGCCCTGATGATTCAGGGCTTTTTGCGTTTCTGAGGGGCGGAAAACTCGACGCTGAAAAGGCCAAGTGTTCCGCAACTTTTCGATGGTGTTCCGCAACTCTTCCGCAAAAAAGGTTTCATCGGGTTGGTTTCACGATCTCTCCGACGCGGCGGTAAACGGTCTGCGTGATCCGCTTATCGGTATGCCCTAGTAGTCTACTCGCGTGCGCCAGGCCTTCAATTTCGCTCGCTGCTTTGGGCCGGATATCGCGAAACTGGAATTGACGAATGCTATCGGCCAGGACGCTATCAAGGTCTTCCATCGCTTTGGCGGCGGCCTTGGATCTCGCATCGTCAAAGCGAAGGCGCAGCATCGCTTGCGTCACGTTGCGGCCGTTCTCTGTCACGATTAGCTAAGGGTTGCGAACCCCTCGCGCCTTGCGTTGGCTCAGAAGGCGCTCAACCAGTACCCCCAACTGGCTGGTCTCTGTTTCCGTGCCAAGACGTATCCTCAGCTTTTTCGTCGTTTTGCCTTGGGCGAATTGTAGGAAACCATCAACCACGTCCGAGGCTCGAGTGGCGAGCACGTCCGCTGGGCGTTGCCCGGTCAAATAGCCCAGGTCCATGGTATCGCGCAATTCAGGAGCAGCGTATTCGTAGACAGCATCCCAGATCGCCGGCCCAGCATAGAAGTCCCTAGGAGTCTCCTTGTTCTTGCGGATACCGGTCGCTGGGTTTGGGCGGTCAGTAATGCCCCACTCCCTTGCCATGTTGAAGATGTGAGAGAGAAGGGCGATCTCTCGATTCGCCCTAACCTTGCCTGTCCGTCGATCTCGATACTGAGCAAGTATTTGAGGTGTAATCAGCTCCATCGGGGCATCATCGAAGGCTTTGCGCAACTGTTTGAGCTCAGCCAGGTTGTCCTTCTGGGTTCGCGGCTTTTTACCCGGGATGACATCCCTTTCATAGCGATCAAATAGCTGACCCATCAAGCGCGTTATCTTTGGAATGGCCTTCCTGTCGAGCTTCGCCCATTCTACTTTGGCGATGTCCAGGTCGTTACCTAAAGGTATCTCTCGACGCCTGCCATCTTCGTCCCTCCCGTCGTAGTAGTAAGCAACCCAGATGTTGCCGTTTTTGCGTTTTCGCGTACGCCGAATCATTCGCGGCGGAAGATCTCTATTAGCGGTTTGTTTCGGACGCATCTTGCTAACCCACCCGAGACAAATCGAAAGTCCACGTCTCTGCGACGGCGCTCATTGTTGTTGGCTTAACGCCAGCCAACTTGAGGCGAGCGTACACTCGGCCAACGACCGGACGTCTATCGCTTGATTTTTACTGGTGATCCCTTGCGGAGGATTTGGTCATGATCATCCGCAAGGGAGGACTTTCGAGATCTTACTGCTAGAAGGCTTGCTCAAACTTATCGATGGTCGGTTGCTCGGCCAGCATACTCGCAGCTTTGAAAGAAAAATTTTGATAGTGCGGCTGCAGCGTGTTCTCATCCAAAGCTTTCTGACTTTTCCAGATTTCATAAATCATGAAGTCGGTAGGTACACCCTCTAATTTATGTAGGACGTACTGAATACATCCCTCTTCTTTTTTAGAGGCCTCGACCAAGCTGCGGAGCTCGGTTAACAGGTCTTCTTCCAGACCTTCTTCCGCTTTCAATCTTGCGATAATCACAATGGGTAAATTGTTAGGCATATGATCTTGCTCCAAGGGGGAAACCGGTTTACCGAGTGATGACGACTTTACCTATAGCCTCTCCGGACTCCAGGCGGGCATGAGCTGCCTTTACACCTTCAGCTGTGAATGGATGTCGTTCGTCGATAAGGGGCTTGACTAAGCCGCGATCCACTAATCTGCTCAGCTTTGTGAGAATCTTGCCGTGATGACTACGGTCAAGATCATGGATGATTGATACAGCCATGAAGACTAAGTCCAGCCGTAGTGCCTTGAAATGCATATCTGTGAGGTCGTAAGTGTCATAGCCGATGATGGATATGACATGGCCCTTGAGCTTGGCAGCCTTCAGCGAGTTTGTGAGCACTGTGCCACCGAGCGTATCGAACACTGTGTCAAAGCCAGAGCCGTTGGTAATACGGCGGGTGTATTCTTCTGGCGATTCTTCTCGGTAAAAGGCGACATCGTCGGCACCCAGGGAGCGGGCAATCTCTGCTTTCTGTACATTCGAGACTGTAGTGGCAATACGGGCTCCCATGAGTTTTGCCAGCTGAATGCCGATGTGGCCGACGCCACCCGTTCCGCCATGAACCAAGACTGCATCATCTGGCTGGATGGAGGCCCGATCAATCAAAGCTTCCCAGGCGGTGATTGCCACGAGCGGAAGACTCGCCGCATCAGCAAAATTCAATGAGGCGGGCTTGAGAGCGATTAATCTTGCGTCTGCTTCAACTTGCTCCGCCAAGGCGCCAGGAATGCCCACGATGCCTCCGACGCATCCATAGACCTCATCCCCCACCTTGAATTGGCTAACGCCTTCACCCACCGAACTGATGATGCCAGAGACGTCCATATGCAGGATGGCGGGAAAGGTGAGACCTGCGGTGCCTTCGCTCCCGCTGCGAATCTTGGTATCAACCGGGTTGACACTGGTGGCCATAACATCAATGACGACGTGGCCTGGGCGTGCTGAAGGGCGAGCTGTTTCGATTTCTTCAAATACATCCGACTGGCCGTGCTGGTTTATCACGATTGCTTGCATCGATTATCGCTCCGCTTGAAAACCCAAAATCTATCAGCAATGCAAATTCGCGAATATGCTATTCTTGTTGCTTCATTCGGTCTTAAAAGTTGTTAATTTTTATGCTCGACTCCCTTGATGAGCTTCGCTTGTTTCTTGCCGTTTATGAGGAGGGAACCATCCGTGCGGCGGCGCAGCGACTGGGTCTCACAGCGGCGGGCGGGAGCAAGAAATTGCTTGCCCTTGAGGATCGACTAGGGCGAAGGCTTTTTAACAGAACGACTCGGAAATTGAGTCCAACCGCTGATGCCGAAAAGCTCCAACGGTTTGCCAGGCAGATACTGGATGGCGTCATGGAGGCGGAGCGGACTTTTTCTGAAGCGCAGGACGTCTCAGGATCTTTACGTATCACAGCTTCTGCCACATTCGCACAGGGCTATCTTGCTCGCGTGCTGAGCAGCTTTCTAGCTGCCTATCCGAAGGTTGTAGTAGATCTTCACCCTACCGACCAGGTCGTCGATGTTGTTGCAAAGGGCTTTGATTTGGCCATCCGTCATGGAGTGTTGGCGGATTCTTCCATGATTGCACAGCGTATAAGCGATTCGCGGCGAGTCATCTGCGCTGCGCCCGTGTATTGGGACAAGGTCGGCGTACCACGGTTGCCCAGAGATCTTACGAATTTGGAAGGTCTCATTGTCGGGAAAGAGGTTAATTGGTCACTGTCCAAAGGTGGTAGTCAGCAATCGATCAAGATTAAACGCCCTCCCACTCTTACTTTTTATGATTCGCGTTTAACGGATAGAGAACTTTCACCATGGTTGGCTCAAGGAGCCAGTCGGTAGTTTTTTTGCGGTAGCCCAGATAGTGCTCCGTCAGCTTGTGAGCCTTAAAAGCAGCTTCGTCCCTGTAGCTTTCAATCAGATAGAAATCGCTATCTGTATCGGAAACGAAGAGATCGTAACTAATATTTCCCAACTCGGTTCGTGTGGCTTTCACCAGTGCTTGCAGAGCTTTCTCTACATTAATTCGGTACTCTGGCTTAGGTTGTAAAGTAGCAAACACATGAACGGTCATTACGGTATCCTTAAAAGCGGTTATGTCGACATGTGTGTCTGAGTCAAACTTGACATCACCGTTAAGCCGATAGGCATAGGCTGCCCACCTCAGTGAGTAGCAGCGCTTTAATGAGCTATTCGTCTGACTATCACGCCTTGATACCAAGCGCCTCTATCAGAATCTCGGCAACCTTCGCTGAGGACTGCGGGTTTTGGCCGGTAATCAACTGGCCATCACGAATGGCGAAGGGTTGCCAGTTATCGCCGCCTTCAAAAACACCGCCCAGTTCCCGCAATCGAGTCTCCAGCATAAAGGGCACCACGCCTGCCAGGCCAACCTCAACCTCTTCGGCATCGGTGAATGAATTGACGCGCTTGCCATGTACCATCGGCAGCCCATCGCTTCGAACCGCAGAAACCAGACCGGCAGCGCCGTGGCATACCGATGCAATGAGCCGGCCATTTTCAAAAGCTGACTCCACCGCGACCTTCACACTTTGCTCGGTAGGCAGATCCCACATCGTGCCGTGGCCACCCGGGAAGAAAACGGCGTCGAAATCTTCGCTTCTTAGCTCGCTGACAGGCAATGTCCTTTCGATCTGAGCCAGCAACGAGTCATCAGCCAACATACGTTCAACATCGGGATCGTTCGCCCCTTTAGCTTTAACACTGCCGGCATCGATCGGCGCTTTGCCACCGGCAGTTGAGCCAATTACTACCGACGCACCTGCATCGACTAGCGCGTAGTAGGGCACGGCAAGTTCTTCAGCCCAGAGGCCAGTGGGCTTGTCAGTGTTACCCATACGGCTGCTGGACGTCACGATCATCAGAATTTTAGGAGCCATGAAGTTTTCCTTTGTTCAGCTATTAATCAGGGGGCAATGTTGGTTCAGTGATTTGATAAACTCGGTTGCTTGAGCATGGTCGGAGAAGGGGGTCTGGCCAGTGATCAACTCACGATCCACTACAACCTTGGGCTGCCATGCATCAGCAAACTGCATCTGGCCACCTGCCTGCGCCATCGCTTTTGCCGGGTAGTAGCGCAGTTTTTCGCCTTTCAGCGAATCTTCAAAAACCTTCTCTTCGGCATCTGAAAAGATCGTCATACGGTAGCCGCTGTAGGCCCAGTTCCGCGCCTGATCCAGCCGGCTATTGACCAGAGTCTGCTCATAGCTGCCTGGATCATCCTGAGCAGCCAGAAGCGCGATCGGGCCACGGCAGATTGGGGCAGTCGGCTTGCCTTGCGCATGAAAATGCTGCAGCAGCTGTCCGACCTTTGGATTGTTCGAGAGATCAATAAGCTCCGCGTGCCGGCCCGGGATGAAAACGCCGTCATAGCGGCCTAGTCCAGATTTCATTACTTCAGCCAGAGACCTGACGTGATCGGGCGCGGTTAGACTCTCAACGCCACCCTGTATACGGCGCATTTCGCCAGCCTTGCCGGCGAAGTAAACCGGATCAATAGAACGCGGATCTGCCTTGGGCTGGTTTCCTTTCGGAGTGGCTACCGTTAACTGGTAACCGGCACGTAACAGAGCATCAGCGGGAACGCCGAATTCATTGAGGTAGTAACCCGTCGGCAAAGTCTTGCCGTCCTGAAGGGGCAATTCGGTTTCACTGGAGAGCAGCACCAGTACCTCGCCTTTGGGCGCAGCATGAGAAGTAGCAGAAATAGCAAATGCCAATCCGAGTAATAGTGATTTGCACAGCGATTTCATGACGATCTGTCCGTTCCTGTGGGTAAAAGATAGTCTTTGCTGAAGGCCAAAGTGGTCGCTTGTGTGAGCCAACTGTATTGATAGAGCTGATGCAGATAAACTGGCTAGAAAGCAATTCATTAATTACACTGGTGAACAAATGAGAGCCTTTGACCCCGTCCAACTGGGCAGCATCGAGCTGTTCTGCAAGGCAGCGGAACTCGGCAGTTTCACCGCCGCCGCCGAAGTGTTGGGGCTGACGCCAGCATCGGTCAGCCGCTCAATCAGCCGACTGGAGGCGAGATTAGGTGTCCGGCTTTTTGCGCGTACAACTCGACACATCCGTCTAACCACTGAGGGCGAGCTTTACCGGCAGCAGTGTCAGCAAGCGCTGGAGCAGATAGCGGAAGCGGAACGAATAATTACTGGAAACCAAAAAGTCCCCAGTGGAGTGCTACGCCTTAGCGTCGGCACCCCCTATGCGCATTACCGGCTGCTTCCTCTGCTGCCTGAATTTCAAGCCATGTATCCCCAGGTCGAGATCGAGCTGAGTATCTCGAATCGCGTGGTGGACTTTGTCGATGAGGGATTTGATCTGGCCATCAGGTTGGGCATTCCGCAAGACTCCAGGCTAATTGCGCACACCCTTGAAGATGCCACTCTGGGGGTTTTTGCCGCCCCCTCCTACTTAAAAGCGCGCGGAACACCGTCGACGCTGGCCGATCTGAATGGCCATGACTGTCTACAGTTCGTGCTTCCAAGCACTGGACGGGCTATGCCCTGGATTTTCAGGGACGTGGCCGGCAAAGATATCGACTTTACCTTCCGAAGCCAGAAGCGGGTTCATGACGACGTGCTTGGCTGTGTCAACTGGGCGATTGCAGGCGGGGGACTATTTCAGATTTATCATTTCATCGCCCAAGCAGCCGTCAACCGGGGCGAACTTGTTGAGGTTTTGCACAGTGCTGGCGGACGTACTCGCCGGTTCTCCATCCTTTATCCCCAGAACCGGCACCTCTCAGCTCGGGTGCGCGCATTTGTAGACTTCATCGTGCGAGCTGTACGCCACCCCTAGCTGGTGTGTCAAATACTGGATATCTAGCATAGTCATAGAGCTTCGCGACTGTATGCTTCAGTCATGAATGACCGTATCCATCGTTGTCCTTCATCTCGCTCCGTTCTTCCATGCCAAACCATTGCTTTCGTGAACCCAGGAATATCGACTGGTGGCTCTCTCACGACAAGTGTTTCATCCGCTGGAGTCAGCCGCTCTGGTGCTACAGCGATCAGATCACCGGTGCTTAGCAACTCTGGGAGTATGAGGAAGCTGGGGACAGAGACGGAGACTCTTCGCCGTCGATTAATCTTTGACAGCGCTTCATCGGTCACCGCGTGGCTTATTGAAAACTTGGAAGGTGGCCGAGTTCGGATACTCACCCAAGAGACCCAGATCGGAAAGCCTGCACAGGAGCTTGCACAGGCCCAGCCGAACCCTATGATCAACGGCCATCAGAATTGGTTAAATGGACTGGTCGATGCTGCAAAGGGCCTGAGCTTTTAACCGAATCTTAAAACTCAAATGCGGCAGTTGGTTACATTCAGGTGTTGTTGCATCTGATCAACGACTCGCCTGGCTCTGGACGACAGAGGCCACTCTGATCTGTAGATGAGCCAGAGCGTGTCCACAACGGGGATCCCACTCTCCACCACCTGCAAAGTATTTTGTTTGTGGAAGGCGCGCCTGGCGAACCTCGGCAGCACAGTAAAGCCCAAACCTCTTGAAACCGGCTCCAAGATGAGGCCTACCTGATTACTGAAGCCTCGTTTCTGGATTGCTTGAATACCCGGTGCTTCTGGATACATTCGGCTGAGTAGGCGCGTTGCCATAGCGGCCCCGTCGGGGTGATCGATGAAGCCAAGTTCGGAGAGCGTTTCGAACCCCACGAAGGGTTTAGCGGTTGGCAGTATCAACTCCAATGGCTCCTCGGCAAACCTCTGTGCTTCGATCCTCTCGTTGTCTGGCTTGTAAGTCACAATTCCCATTTCGAAACGATTGCTCAGTACTGCTGCGAGCACCTCCGCGTCAGGGGCGAACCTGTGGCGAATGATCAGTCCAGGATGGGCTTGTTGATAGTCCAGCAGGAGCGGATACAGTGCCAATCCTATACTGCCGGGGGACACTAAGCTGATATCACCTACGTCTTGTTCTTCTGCGCTCAGGCGGGCATCGAGTGCACGGCCAGCGCGCTCCATTTCTCTGAAGTATTCCAACAAGGCATTCCCCGCAGGGGTCAGCTCAACGTGCCGGTGGTGACGGATGAATAGACTACCGTACTGCTGTTCCAAGTGTCGTATGTGCTGACTCACGGCAGCCTGGGTCAGATTCAGATGCTCGGCAGTGCGGGTGAAATTCCCAAGATCGGCAAGCACTGCGAAGGATCGGAGCCACTGCGGGTTAACCATCATGAAGTCTTATCGTAACCATAACGTGATCGTTGTTTTCATTATACGTCGCGGGGGATAGGGTAGGGCCAACTGTTTTGGAGGCTAGCCGATATGTCCGTTTATCCACGCAATTTCTCTCACATTGGCCTGTCGGTCACCGATCTGGACGGCGCCGTCAAATTCTATACAGAGGTACTGGGGTGGTACCTGATCATGCCGCCGACCACCATCACTGAAGACCAAACCGCAATTGGCATAATGTGCACGGATGTTTTTGGTGAGGGGTGGGGCTCGTTCCGCATCGCCCACCTGTCCACGGGTGATCGTATCGGCGTCGAGATATTTGAGTTTCCCAACGCCGAGCGTCCGGAGAATAACTTTGAATACTGGAAAACGGGGGTTTTCCACTTCTGCGTACAAGATCCGGATGTCGAAGGCCTAGCCGCCAAGATCGTCGCTGCGGGCGGTAAGCAGCGGATGCCGGTGCGTGAATACTTTCCAGGTGAGAAGCCGTACCGCATGGTTTACATGGAGGATCCGTTCGGGAACATCCTTGAAATCTACAGCCACAGCTACGAGCTCACCTACTCGGCGGGAGCTTATCAATCATGATTCTGGCAACAACACACCGCGCTTTTACCTGGCATGGCAGCGCTGACCCAGCAGAGCTGAGACTCAATGAGATCCCTCTTCCTAGGCCGGAAGCGGGCGATGTGCTCATTCGTAACGTCGTGATCGGCCTCAATCCTGTGGATTGGAAAGTCTTGGGTGGGCGTCTGGTCAGTTGGCAGCCAGGTCACGTACCAGGTGTAGATGGTGCGGGTGTTGTGGTTGCTGTCGGTGAGAATGTCCCAGCTTCTTGGATTGGCCAACGTGTTGCTTACCACCAAAGCCTTAGTCGTCATGGTAGTTTTGCGGAATATACCTCTGTGAAAGCCAGAGCAGTCCTTCGGGTTCCGGCAAGCGTGAGTTGGGAACAAGCAGCCAGTCTCCCGTGCCCAGCACTCACCGCGTGGTTGGCTCTCGAAAAGCTACCACAGTCATGTCAGACGCTGCTGGTGAGTGGGGCTGGTGGATCTGTTGCAAATCATCTGATTCAGATAGCTGTGCGGCGAGGGTTCAAGGTCAGCTCGCTGAGCCACCCGCGGCATGCGCAACGGCTGACCGATCTGGGGGTGTTCGACTGCATGGAGGGCCCTCTCGTTGAGGCATGGGATGGGCCCATGGTGTTCGACGCTGTAATAGACACGGTGAACGCTCAACATGCTGCGCGACTCGTGGCCGCGCTTAGGGCCAACGGTCACTTGGTATGCGTTCAAGACCGGCTCCAGGCGTCTCCAGTACCACCTTTCACTCGGACGATTTCGATGCACGAGGTGGCACTGGGTGCGTTGCATACGTTCGGTGACGATCGTGCCTGGCAAGACCTCGTAGATGCAGGCGAGAGTATCCTCACCTCAGTGGGGAGGGGCGAGTGGGAGCCTGAGAGTTTTAATGTCGCCTCGTTCGAGCGTCTTCCAGATCATCTTGAAGGCCTGCAGCATCGAGCCTTTAGCGGTAAAGGCTTGGTCCGCATCACGAGCGATGAGTTGGGCAACTTGCCGTGACGTGTGCAATGTCTCAAGCTTTCCCCAGTGCTCATGACTGAATGATGAACCGTCCAATTCGAGTGCTGAGTATTTCCACCCCGTCGTTTGCTAACCAAAGGTATCGCAATGCACAGTGCCCCCGAAGGAAATGAGTTCATCATTGGCGCCGACTTGGGTGGTACTAAGCTGCTGCTATTATGCGGAGCTCATTCAAGACGTTTTGAAACGGGGCCCGGCTACACACCTGAAGACTTTGCTACCCAACTCTACGCCTTCATCGAAGATGTGGGTCTAAGCCCGGTTCGTATTGGAATCGCGGTGCCTGGTCTGGTCGCTCGCGACGGCGAGATCGTTAGCTGCGATGTCCTACCCTGTCTGACAGGCTGGCGTCCAGAAACCTCCCTCAAAGCACTTGGGTGCCAAATAACAGTTATCAATGATGTCGAGGCGGCACTGCAGGAAGAAATGCAGGATGTTGGTAATGATTTTACTGGTGGCGTGATTATGGCGGGCACTGCCATCGGTGCTGCATTCATGACTCACGGACGGGAATTACGTGGTGTTAATGGCTGGGCTGGGGAGCTTGGGTATTTACCGCTACACGTTGATGGTTCAGTCAAGAGGCTGGATGAGATAGCCGGTGGCGGCGCTATGGCCAACTTGCTTGGCATCAGTGGAGAAGCCCTCGCTCGATTGGCGAATGATGATGACCCTATCGCCACGGCAACAGTGAGGGCCGGTGGTGAGGCGTTGGGTCTAGGGATGGCCAGTATCATAAATTTGCTCAACCCCTCGCGTCTGGCAGTGGGTGGTGGCAGTTTGAAACTGAAAGGCTACTGGGAAGCTGCTTTGCTTGCAGCCGAGACTTATGCTATTCCATCACTATGGAACGCTTGCATTGTCAAACGAGTGAAGTCGGAAGATTTTGTAGCGGCGCTAGGATCTATACGAGCAGCTCAGCGGGATGCAGCTTAATCAGGTGCGAGATTTTGAATAGCCAAAATGCATCAATGTAGAACAGCAATGCTCACGTCGTCGGAGGTCATAGCTCTGAGCCGTGGCGCACACAAGGATCTGAAGTCGTGGTCGTTGTTCGTGGCGCTGACGGAGTTTGTCTGGCAGAACACAACCCTGGTCTCGAATGCAGCTAGGTGGGCGTCTATTTGGTTTGAGATGGAGATCGTCAACGCACTCGCGTTGGCTGAGTGGGAGGAACAGGGTTCTCCTTTGGCATGGCACGAGCGGTGGTGCGAAGGTTACCAGGCGGATGCTCAGGCCTTATTGTCTGAACTCACCTGCCTGATCGTCACGCAGGCACCAACTCAATAGTTCATCGTGGCGATTAGGTAAGCGACCGGCCATAGGGTTACCGCTTTCAGAGCAGAATCTGAGCAAGATGCTTATGCCTGAAGCTCACCGCACAAACAGACATTGCTGGTGCCCTAAGTGTAGAGAACGGCCTTGGGAATGGCTGAGGCGGGAGAGTCCCTCTTGAAGCAAACTCTTCAGGCGATACGGGCCCATCAGCAAGCCGTTGATGACGCCCGGCCAGTCGACGAGATGGAACGTCTTGAGCAGGTATTTCTTAGCCAGCAGTCGGCATGGCTACAGTCGTACACTCGACAAAGGCACTGAACTGTTACTGCGGGGCATGAGTGCCATTGACACGTGGGACCCTCATTAACAAGAAAATGAGGACTAGTAAGCCACTTCGTGTGGGGCTGATTGGGAATATGGAGCGAGAAAAAGGCAACCAGCCCCCCAGATCCTCCTTTGTACCACAGGCCATAGAGGCCAGGAGGCGCTCAAGCGGCGCGGCTGCTTCTGTCGATTGCAAAGGGCCGCAGGGCCTGTGCTGGCCGGGGCATTTCAGCTCCGGCCAGAACTGGCCTGTGCAGGCTTTGCTAGGTTGACGAACCCAGGTTGCCTGCAGGGGCTGCACGGCGCACGCTACATACGCCCCAGGTCAGCCCCAACACCGCCGCGATCACCGAGGCCGATAGCACGCCAAGTTTGGCTGCCCCCAGTGAGCCGGGGTCGACGAACGCCAGGTTGGCGATGAAGATCGACATGGTGAAACCGATACCGGCCAACAGGCCCACCAGCGTGATGCTGCGCCAGTTCACCCCGGCGGGAAGCGCGCACCAGCCCAGGCGTACCATCAACCAGCTGACGCTGATGATGCCCAAGGGCTTGCCTGCGACCAGGGCGACTACCACGGCGATCATGACCCATTGTGGGCCCGCTGCGGACAGGTCGACCCCAGCCAGGCTGACCCCGGCATTGGCCAGGGCAAACACTGGCATGATGCCGTAGGCTACCCAAGGGTGCAGCGTGCCTTGCATCCGTACCACCGGCGGCAGCAGTTCTCGCTGTGCCAGGCGCAGGCGTTTCAGTGGGTCGATGAGTTCGCTGGCATCGCGCTCTGGTGCTTTGGCGCGGCCCAGCAACTCGTTGGTGAAGCGGCTAATGGCATCCAGAGGGCGCTCACGCATCGGCATGGCGGCTACCGGGGTCATCAGCCCGAGCACAACGCCGGCGAGGGTCGGGTGGGCACCGGTCAACAGGATGCCCAGCCAAACGATCGCACCGGGCACGATATAGGCGTAGGCCGACCCCACACCGATCTTCTGCAGCGCGATTACCATCAGCAGGCCGATTGCCGCGACGCCGAAACCGCTGTAGTCGAGGCCACCGGAGTAGAAGACCGCGATGATCAGCACAGCGATAATGTCATCGATGATCGCCAGGGCAAGCAGAAACACGCGTACGTTGGACGGAATCGACTTGCCCAGCAGGGCCAGTACGCCTACCGCAAAAGCGATATCGGTGGCCGTTGGCACTGCCCAACCCTGATGGTCGGCTGGCGAATGAACGATACCGAGGTAGAGAAGTGCCGGTGCGATTACCCCGCCGACAGCAGCGGCCATGGGCAGCATGGCCTGGCGCAGGCTGGCCAGTGCGCCCTCGTGGATTTCGCGGCGGATCTCCATGCCCACCACCAGGAAAAAGATGGTCATCAGCCCATCATTGACCCAGAAATGCAGGGACTGCGAATACACATACGAGCCCACGCCGAACGTTATCGGGGCGTGCCACAGGGCTTCATAACTGTGTGCGGCAGGGGAATTTGCCCAGATCAGGGCGGCGACAGCGGCAACCAACAGGACGATGCCACTGACTGCTTCGATGTGCAAAAAGCGTTGAAGGCTGGCGAAGGCGCGCTCGGCCAGTTTCTGGGCGCGAGGCAAATCTGTTTTAGGCATAGGCGCAAGTACTCCCGCATGGCGGCCCGACCTGCGCTGTTCTTTAACCTGCCTCACTGCACCATGCAGCAGACACCCGGGCGTTAGTCTACCGAATAACCGCATTCAGATGAACCCGAATGCGGTTATCGATCATTAGCCGCGGGGCTGCCTGGACAGCGGGCGCCTGCGCTCGATCACTGGATCAGTGGCACACCGCTGAGTTTCTGCAGTTCATCGAAGTCGATGTCTGCGCAGATTTCGATCACTTTCAACCCATCAGCCGTGACTTCCAGCACTGCCAGGTCGGTGTAGATACGGCTGACGCAGCCAATACCGGTCAGCGGGTAGGTGCATTCAGGCACCAGCTTGCTTTCGCCTGTCTTGGTCAGGTGGTCCATCATCACGAACACCTGGCGCGCGCCGGTGGCCAGGTCCATCGCGCCGCCCACCGCCGGGATCGAACCCTCGGCGCCGGTGTGCCAGTTGGCCAGGTCGCCCTTGACCGAAACCTGGAAGGCACCCAGTACCGCGATGTCCAGGTGGCCACCGCGCATCATCGAGAACGAGTCCGCATGGTGGAAGAAAGCGCCACCGGTCAACAGCGTCACGTGCTGCTTGCCGGCATTGATCAGGTCATCGTCTTCTTCGCCCGGGGCCGGGCTAGGGCCCATGCCCAGCAGGCCGTTTTCGCTGTGCAGGAATACTTCCTTGTCACCCAGGTAATTGGCCACCAGGGTCGGTGCGCCGATGCCGAGGTTTACGTAGGCACCTTCCTGAATGTCTGCGGCCACGCGCTTGGCCATCTCGGTACGGGAGAGCTTTTTGGTGATGGTCATGGCAGGCCTCATTCAGCGGTGGCAAGCGAAGCAGCGCTGGTGCCGGTGACGGCGACGACGCGCTGGACGAAGATACCCGGGGTAATGATGTGTTCCGGGTCCAGTTCACCCAGTTCGACAACCTGGTCGACCTGGGCGATGGCCGTCTTGGCGGCCATGGCCATGATCGGGCCGAAGTTGCGCGCCGCCTTGCGGTAGACCAGGTTGCCCCAACGGTCGCCTTTGTGCGCCTTGATCAGCGCAAAGTCGGCGTGCAGCGGCATTTCCAGTACGTACATGCGGCCGTCGATTTCACGGGTTTCCTTGCCTTCGGCCAGCAGCGTGCCGTAGCCGGTCGGCGAGAAGAACGCACCAATGCCCGAGCCCGCTGCGCGGATACGCTCGGCCAGGTTGCCCTGGGGTACCACCTCCAGTTCGATCTTGCCGGCGCGGTACAGTTCGTCGAACACGTACGAGTCGGACTGGCGCGGGAACGAGCAGATCACCTTGCGCACGCAGCCGGCCATCAGCAAGGCTGCCAGGCCGATCTCGCCGTTACCGGCGTTGTTGCTGATGATGGTGAGGTCGCGGGCGCCGGTGGCGATCAGACCATCAATCAGCTCGGACGGCATGCCGGCAGTGCCGAAGCCACCGACCATGATGGTCGATCCGTCGGTGATCCCTTCCACCGCGCTGGCGATGGACTCGTACGTTTTATTGATCAAGGCGAGCTCCTGGTTGTTCCTGGAGTTGGAGTTGTCGGGCTGGCCGGCGCCTGTAAAGCGATTGGCCTGTCAGCATGTGCAATTGCTTGCTGACTTTGGCCATAGCGTGCCGCAAGACAGGGCTACAGTAGAGGGGGTTTGGCGGAATTCGTGCGATTATCGAACTGTTGTGCGATCTGCGAGCATCCCGAACGGCGGTGCAGTCCCGTGCGCTCAGGGGCTTGGCGCCTCACTTTGCACCTGAATGGTGCTACCCGCCACCCGAATGGTGTGTTTTTGCACCGCTAGCGGGCGGGATGCGGTGGTAGACCGTGATTCTACCCCGATGCCTCTATTGGCCTGCGACTTGCTATCAAATTGCCATTCGATGTCGCGTATGGTGAAGATAATGTCGCTTTCCAGTGGTTCCATGCAGTTGTCATCCCAAGAGAAGGGCTGGCTGCCCTGGTTTGGCAGAACCGGCAAGTTCAGCATGGGCTGGGCATGCCACTTGAACCGGGCAAATTATCCGCAAATCGAGCAAACCTTCGAGGCCATTGCCCAGACCCGCGTCCGTTTGCTGCAGGAGTGGGCGCACGAACAATGGGAGCACCTGGCCGAGCTGGCCGAGCAACTCGCCCCCGGCTTTGACCGGCTGGGCAGCGCGCAATTGCAGGACAAGCTGGCCCAGGCCGAGGACTTCTCCGAGCTGTTCGTCGTCGACCCCACTGGCAAGGTGCTTGCCTCGACCTGGCCGCAACGGGCAACAGCGCCCGTCGAGCACACCCGTGCGCTGGCGCAGGGGCTGAAGGCGCCATTTTTGCACGGCCCCTATTGCGACCCGCTGACCTTGAGCATCGGCCCGTCCTCTTCGCGCTTTCACGACGAGGTAACCCTGATGTTCTACCAGCCTGTGAAGGTTACCGGCAACGTCGTGGGTTGCCTTTGTGGTCGCGTACCCAACGATGTGCTGGGCGATCTGATCCAGCGCGAGGCTGGGCATATTTACGCCGAATCGGGTGACAACTACCTGTTCATGGCGCAGTCGCGCTTCGACCCGACGATCCAGCCGGGTACGGCGTTGTCGCGCTCGCGTTTCGAAGATTCAACCTTCACCCACGGCGAGAACCTGAAAAACGGCGTTCACACGGCGTGGGGCACCGTGCAAGTGCAGCGCCATACCGAGCTGGAGCTGCGTTTTACCGACCCATCCACCCGCGAGCTGCACCCGGGGGTACGCGAAACCATCCGTTGCGGCGCCAATGTGTTCGTTACCTACCCCGGGTATTCCGACTACCGTCATGTGCCAGTGGTGGGCAAGGGCGTGACCTTCCAGCTGCCGGGCTCGCCGGACCGCTGGGGAATGATGTGCGAGGCAGACCTCGAGGAAGTGTACCGGCGCCGCTCGCTCAGTTATGGCTTGATGAAGCCCTACCTCGCGACGATGGTCGGCCTGTTCGGTTGCAACTACCTGGTGCAGCACTACGCGGGCCTGCCGCAGGGCCTGAACGAGGTGGTCGAAGCCTTGGCCATGCTCGCCGCCGCGGTGCTGTTCGGCATGCTCGGGCCGCGCCGTGTGGCGGCGCGCCTCAATGGCATGAGCAATGTGCTGCGGACCATCGCCGAGGGTGAGGGCAACCTGCGCCAGCGGCTGGATACCCGCACGGTGGGCAACGATGAAAGCGGCGACATGGCCCGCTGGATCAACAGCTTCATCGACCGCCTGGATGCAGTGGTAGGGCAGGTGGTCAAGGCCAGCCACACGGTGGGCGTCACCAACCAGATGATGCTGGGCCGTAGCCAGGATGCCAGCGTCACTTCGGCTGACGTGGCCGAGGCCGTGCATCAGATGATGATCATCATGGAAGAGCAGTTGGGCGAATTGCAGCAGGCCTCGGTCAGCGCCGAGCAGATGAAGCAGGCCATGGACGAAGTGGTCACCCGCGCCCGCGAGCAGTTCCAGGCGGTGCAGGCCGGTACGCAGTCGATCCGCGACGTGGTGGCGCGCTCGTCCTCCAGTGTGCAACGCCTTGACAGCCGCATGGTCGAGATCGACAACATCACCGGGTTGATCAGTGACATTACCAACCAGACCAACCTGTTGGCGCTCAATGCTGCGATCGAGGCGGCGCGCGCTGGCGAGCACGGCCGTGGTTTTGCCGTGGTGGCCGACGAGGTGCGCAGCCTGGCGGCGCGAACGGCGCGGGCTGCCGATGACATACGCACCATGGTCGAGAGCCTGCAGGGTGAGACCCGTCATGCCGTGAGTTTCATGGAGCGGGGCGTGCAGGACGTGGACAGCAGCCTGCGCCTGGCCGAGGACGCCTCGTCCGAAAACGTGCAACTGCACCAGGCGGTGGAGGGTATGTTCGCGATCATCCAGCAGCTCAACCGGCGCAGCCTGGAATATGGCAAGACCATCGAGCAGGTCAACCAGTCTTCCCACGAGATGCGCCAGACTGCGGTGGTGTTGCAGAGCAGTGCGCAGAAGGTGCGGGTGGATGCCGGCAAGTTGCAGAAGCTGGTCGGGCAGTTCGAGACCAGCGAAGAGGGCAAACGGGCGGCTGCCGCTTGAGTGCCGAAGCTGGCCAGGGCTGTTGTCAGCGCCGCAGTTCGGCAGCGAACTGGCCAGCCTGCAGGTGCACCTGTGCAGGCCCGCCCCAGAACGCGCCGTGGCGGACGATCACCCGTTCATGAATGGCAGCCGCCACCGCGGCCGCCGCATTGGGCGCCCTCAACAACACGAAGCTGGCCTCGTTACCCAGGTGCAGGCCGTAATCCTGCTTGCCCATGACCGCGGCACTGGCCTCGGTCGCCATCTGCAGCGCCACCCGCAGCTCTTCGTCGGTGTTGAACCCCGAGCAGTAACCGACCAGCATCGCCCGCTGCAGCATGTCGCCATTGCCATACGGCCACCAGGCATCCTGGATGTTGTCGTTGCCGGTGAACACCTGCACACCCCCGGCGCGCAAGCGCAGCACCGGCGGAAAGGCCCGGTCGCCCGGGGCATTGGTCATGATTGAGATACCTGCGCCCGCCAACGCTTCGGCGGTGTGGTCGACCACCGCGTCGGTGACGTCGCCCAGGCCGTAGGCGTGGCTGACCGCAACCAGGCCTTGCATGCCCAGGGCCTGGGTGCGCGCGGCAATGCGCTGAAGTTGGGCGATGCAGATATCGCCGGGTTCATGCAGGTGGATATCGACTTTAACGCCATGCCGCTCAGCGATGCCGAAGACGATATCCAACTGGGCGTCAGCGTCGCCGTCCAAGGTGGTGGGGTCGATGCCGCCAACCACCTGAGCCCCTTCGCCGATAGCGGCCTCCATGACCTGGGCGGTGCCAGGGCAGGTGACCACGCCGGCCTGGGGGAAGGCCACCAGCTCGATGTCGAGCAGGTGTTTCCAGCTGTCCCGGGCTTCGAGCATGGCGTGCAGGTGACTCAGGCCGGTGGTGGCGTCCACGTCCACATGGCAACGCATGGCCAAGGTGCCGTACGCAGCTGCCTGACGCATCAGCGCGTCGGCGCGCTCGATGATGGGCGGTGCGCTCGCCAGCTCACGTTTTTCCACGGCCAGGCGCTCGCGCAGGCTGGCGACAGGTTGGTGCGGGCGCCAGCGATCACCCACGAAGCTCTTGTCCAGGTGAATGTGGCCATCAACGAAACCCGGCAATACCAGCAAGCCTTCCAGGTCGATCGTTTCGCGGGCCGGGGTGCCGGCGCGCTGCGCGCCAATGTGGCTGATGCGGCCGTTGCTGACAGCAATGTGCAGGGGCAGGCCATCGGCATCGATGGCATTGATGAACTCACGGTCGTTCATGGAACTGGCCTTTTCTACTGGGGCTTGGTGGCTTGCCACGGTAAGGCGGATGAGCGCTTGCCTCCAATTAATTATCAGGATCAAGGCCAGTGGAATTGTGGATGCGGGGTAGCGTCAGCCGGCCGCAGGGGATCGTTGTGCGGGCCCCCAGGCGGCGCTTTTCAGCCCGGCAGGCTTCACCGGCTGGGGGCACCGCGTGGGTATTCTTACTGCAAGGTGTTTGGTTTGAGGTCATCTGGCAACTGCTGCAGAGCCGCCTCCAGTTGCGCGACAGATTGGGCAAGTTGATCAGCTTCCTGGTGTTTGCCCGCACTTCTCAGGCGGTCCCGCTCAATGCGCAGGTTCAGCAGGTTTTTCTGCAGTTTCAGGGCTGAAGCGTTGAAAGGGTCCATGGGCTTCTCACACTGTGGGCTTCCGTGCCGTTGTAGGAAACATGGACCGTAGCAGCTCGAATTACCTCTAGAAACTGATGTTTCATACAGGAAAATCTGGTGTTCGCGGTATTTCCTACATTGAGCGGTAAAGTTTCCTACAAGATGCATTTCTGTATATGTCGCCACGTGCCGTCTGGCATCCAGTATCCGCTGGGTTGGACCGGTTCTCCCTCGGCAGGCCCACTGCGCAGGGCTCGATCAGCTTTGGAAATGTTATGTTGCACTTACCTTGCACACCCAGCAGGTGCCGGGCCTTCAGCGACCTGCGCGGGACCTACCCAGAGCCGGTGCAACTTCTGCAAAACAGGGGCTGTCACAATGCTCTGCATGCCGCAGGAAACACCGTGGCATTTGGTATGTATCATTGCCGTTGTCGCCCCATACATGCGCCGATGACGGGCGGTATCTGCCGCCTGAGCCTGGCGCGAAGGTTTTCCGGCCAAGGAGAGGCCCATGCACTACGTTGTGATCGAATCCCACCGCAGTGAGTACCCGCGGCCTATCCGCTTTGCCAAAGGCACTTTGCTGGAGATTGGCCCGCGCTATGAAGGCGAGCCTGGCTGGCAGGACTGGTATTTGTGCAGTTGCACCGGCCAGGAGCCCGGCTGGGTGCCCGCGCAGCTGATTGAACGGCTCAGCGTTTGCCAGGGGCGGGCGCTCGATCATTACTGTGCGCACGAACTGGACGCCGACCCGGGGCAACTGGTGGAGATGGTGCGGCCGCTCAATGGGTGGCTGTGGTGTCGGCGCCATGGTAACGGCGAGCTGGGCTGGTTACCGGCAGAGAAGCTTCAGGAATTGGGCTGAGGGGCGCCCCAACGCTGCCACGTGCCGTGCGCTGCATCTGATACGCTTTTTTTGCGCCAACCTGAATCTGTAACCGTATCAGCCCAGGCCCGACAATACGCCCATTCCCGCTTCACAACTGTCGAGGTTCTAATGGGCAAGCTGGCGCTGTTCCTGGGGGGTTTTCTGCTACTCACTATTCTTATCGGCCTGCTTGGCACCATTCCGCCAAGCTGAGGGTGATCGGTTTTTTTCTGCGCGGCCCGTCTACTTCAAGCTCGGGCCCAATTTCCTGGCAAATAGCCACTATTCCCTTCGTCAGCATCGCTGGACCAGCGGTCGCTGCATGGCATTTTCAAGCATTAATACCTCGTGTAGTCTCCCGCCGCCGCTCATTCGGGTCGGCCTTTTCCGCTGGGAGTCGACACATTAATGGAATGCAAGAAAGGCGCCTGCGCCGCCCTGGAGTGGCGTAGCCGTTTCCTCGCCGAGGGCACGTTGGATGAGCACGGTTACGAGCAGGCGCTGCGCAATGCACAAGCGCTGGAGCAGGCTGGGGATATCAGCACGTCAGAGTGGATCGAGCTGGTAAAGCTGGCCAATGCGGCATTGCTGGGTGTGGGATAAGTCATTCTTTGCGTTGGGAAATCTGTCCACAAAAAACGTGGGTAGGTCTGTGGATAAAGTGCTGTAAGCCATGCCAGTGGCGGGCTCTGTTAAATTGAGCAGAAATTGAACAGCCTTTTCGAAGGGCTGTTCATGGCGCCCGGCCGGCCTGGCGCAGGGCTATCAGCAAGTCGCGCACCCGGGCGGGCAGCTCGCCAGCCGGGTATACCGCGTGCATCTGCGGGTCCTGGCCAGTGCTGGAGGTCAGGCGGTATGGCGCGCATACCCGCACCAGGCGCCCGGCCTTGACCTGCGCCTCGCCTACCCAGGCTGCCAGGCGCGCGATACCGGCACCCGCCAGGGCGCCGTGGTACACCGCAGTGCCCGAGGCCAGGCGCAACCGCGGCCTGGGCCGCACGCTGGTGATCTGGCCATCGCGGCAAAAGTGCCAGGCTTTGAGGATGCGCGGTGCGGTATGCAGGATCAGCGAGTGGCCTTCCAGCTGTTCGGGATGCGCCGGCGTACCGGCCAAGGCCAGGTACGCCGGGCTCGCATACAAGTGCCGCTGGTAGGGCCAAAGCGGGTAGCCGATCAGTTCGCTGGACTGCGGGAAGGCGCCGCGGACTGCGAAATCCAACTTGCCCAGCAGTGGGTCGAGCGCTTCGTCGCTGTACTGCACATCCAGCGTGACTTGGGGGTGGCGACGGGAAAAATCCGCGAGCACTTGGGGCAACAGGTGTTCGGCCAACAGTTGCGGCACGGCGAAGCGGATCCAGCCTTGTGCGTTCCCGCTGAGCGCAGCCAGTTCGTCGGCTGCATCGCGTTGCACATCCAGCAAGCGCTCGGCGTGCGGCAGCAAGCGTTCGCCCGCTGCGGTCAGGGTGACCGCATTGGCGTTGCGGTTCAGCAACTTGCTCCCGGCGTTGTCTTCCAGGGTTTGCACCGCGCGTGTAACCGCGCTGGGCGAACGCCCTAACGCCCGGGCCGCGGCGACAAAGCTGCGCTTGTGCGCGACGCTGACGAACGCCTGAATTTCCCGCAGCATGTCCAATGCCATGCGCTGCTCCTTGTTGCAGTTTTCGCAATATGGCATTTCAACACAGCCACGCCCTTTTGGTTAGCCTTGCACCTGTACCCACTGCCTGGAACCGCGTCATGATGGATATCGCTGTACTTTCTGTATTCGCCTTTGCCGCCGGCCTGATCGATGCGGCCGTGGGCGGCGGCGGCTTGATCCAGATTCCCGCGTTGTTCAACGTGCTACCCACCGCGCAACCGGCGGCATTGCTAGGCAGCAACAAGCTGGCTTCGGTGTGTGGCACGGCCTTCGCAGCGCGTTCGTTCATCCGCAAGGTCACGTTGGACTGGGGCTTGATCGTGCCCGCGGCGGTCAGCGCCTTTGTCATGTCGTTCGCTGGTGCTGCCACGGTGTCGCTGCTGCCGCCGGGGGTAATGCGCCCGGCGGTGTTGGTGCTGATCGTGCTGATGGCGGTGTACACGTTCTGCAAGAAAGACTTCGGCACCCTGCACAAACCGGCCCGAATCGGCCGCAAGGAGCAATGCCTGGCAGTGCTGATCGGTGGGGCGATCGGTTTCTACGATGGCCTGTTCGGCCCTGGCACCGGCAGCTTCCTGATCTTCCTGTTCATCCGCTTCTTCGCCCTGGATTTCCTGCACGCATCGGCCTCGGCCAAGGTCGTGAACATTGCCACCAACCTGGCGGCGCTGGTGTTTTTCGTGCCGTCGGGCAACGTGCTGTACGCCATTGCCCTGCCCATGGCCCTGTGCAATATCCTTGGCGCGTTGACTGGCACCTGGCTGGCCGTGCGCAAGGGCGCGGACTTCGTTCGCGGGCTGTTCCTGGTGCTGTTGTGCGTGCTGATCGCCAAGCTGTCGTGGGATGTGTTCGTCGGCTGACTCACACCACCTGGCGCTGCGGGTCGGCATGCTCCACACAGTTGCGGCCGTGGGCCTTGGCCCGGTACAGCGCCTGGTCGGCGCTGGCCAGCAGCAGGTCCAGGCTGGGTGACGGCATGTGCGCTTCGCAGCCGGCCACGCCAATGCTGACCGTAATTTGCAGGCATTTGTCGCCCTGGACCACGTGCAGGTCCTGCACGGCACGGCGCAGCCGTTCGGCGGTGAACGTGGCCCGCTCGGGCGCAAGGCCTGGCATCACCACGACGAACTCCTCGCCGCCCAGGCGGGCAAACAGTTCATTGTTGTGCAACTGGTCTTGCAGGGCGCCGGCGAACTGGCGCAACACCTGGTCGCCCACGGCATGGCCATGGACGTCGTTGATCGACTTGAAGTGGTCGATGTCCAGCATCATCAGGGTCAGTGGCAGTGCCTGGGCCTGCTGCCGGCTGTCCAGCAGCGCGCTCGCGCGGCGGGTGAAGGCGCTGCGGGAGAGCGCGCCGGTGAGGTGGTCGATGGTGGCCTGGTGGGCCAGGCGGGCCATGAGGCTGCGGTTGGCCTGGCTGACGCAGGCCACCACCAGCGGCCCGAGCACCAGCATGGCAATGCCCAGGCGCGCGGACAACAGTGTCGTCACCCCCGGCGCACTTTGCGGCACGCTGAAATGCATGAGGTTTTGTGCCACGGCCACGATCAGCGTACTCCCAGCGGTAAGCGCCAGCAGCGACACCAGAAACGGCGAGTAGGTCCAGGCACACCACAGCAGTGCGGCGATGGGGAAGGCGATGGCGCCAGGGCCGCCGAAGGCAATGCTGAACGCCAGTGAGGCCAGCAGCCCCAGCAGTGGTGCCAGCCGTACAGGCTGCGCGCCACCGCGTATAAGGGCTCGCATCGAGGGTGCAGTGAGCAGTACGGGCAGGATCAGCACACTGGTCGAGAACTGTTCGCTGAACCACGCCCGCCAGGTGGCGCCAAGGGACTGTTCAAACCAGGGCGCGGCCATGGCTGCTGCCATGCTGGCCGCGACCACGGCGCCGGCGGCACAGGCGGCGAACACGCTGAGTACACCCTGGGGGGTGCGCAAGCGCCGGTGCACACGGGGCAGGCGCGACAGTAGCAGCCAGAGAGTGACCACGACACCCAGGTTGCACAGGTTGAACCACAGTGCGGGCAGCCAGGCGCTGCCGCACAGCAGGTCGGCGCCGACCATGGCCAGCCACACCAGGCTGAAGCCGGCCAGCGTGGCTTGGCGCGGGTGCCGCAGCAACACGCCGGCCAGTACCGCATTCACAGGCCAGAACAATGACAGGGACTCGATCGGGCGCGCAAGAATGCCGCCCAAGGTAAGGCCGAAGGTCAGGCATAGCAGAGCAACGTAGGGCAACAGGCGCGATGGGGCTGGGAAAACCATGGGCTCGACCGGCAAGCGGAGACGAAATCCAGGACAACGCCTTGTAGCACCTGGGACTTTGCTCGGCAGTGTGTTTCGTCATGGCAGTTGATGTCAATCTGCCGCGGCCGGTCGCAATAATGCCAAATTGCCACTACTGCTTGGCGTTTTTACTGCAGGCCGAAGAACCACGGCACCATCAGCACGGTGACCAGCATCACCAGCACGGTGAACGGCACACCGATCTTGACGAAATCGGCGAAGCGATATTGGCCCGGGCCCAGCACCAACGTGTTGACCGGCGAAGACACCGGCGTCATGAACGCCGCCGATGCAGCCAGCGCCACGGTCATGGCAAACGGGTAGGGCGACATGCCCAGCTGCGCCGCCGTGCTGACCGCAACGGGTGCCATCAGCACGGCCGTGGCGGTGTTGGAGATGAACAGGCCGATCACCGCGGTAACCGCAAACAGGCAGGCCAGAATGGCACTGGGGCCGGCTCCGCCCAGCACGCTGACCAGGCCGCCCACGGCCAGGTCGATGCCGCCGGTTTTCTGCAGTGCCTGGGCAAATGGCAGCATGCCCACGATCAGCACCAGGCTCTGCCAGTGGATGGCGCGGTAGGCGCTGTTCATGTCGATGCAACGGCCTGCGCCCATCAGCAGGCAGCCGATCAGCGCGGCGATGACGTTGGGTACCACGCCGCTGACCATCAGCCCCACCATGACTGCCAGGCTCAGCAACGCCTGCGGTGCGCGAGTGCGGGCTGGTGCTACCTGGTCGATCTCTGCAGGCAGGCTCAGTACCAGGAAGTCCTTGGGTTTGCCCTGCAGCAGGCGCACAGCCTTCCACGGGCCGACCACCAGCAGGGTGTCGCCAAGGCGCAGCTTTTCTTCTACCAACTGGTCTTCAATCGCCGCTTGCTCGCGGCGCAGGCCGACCACGTTGAGGTCATAGCGGGTACGAAACGCCAGTTCAAGGATGCTTTTACCGATCAGCTGCGAGCCAGGCGGCAGCGACACCTCGGCCATGCCCAGTTCCTGGGACTGGTCGATGAAATAAGCCGCCTTGAAGTGCAGGGGCTCCAGTTGCATGGTCTGGCACAGGCTACGCAGGTTGTCATGGTTGGCGAACAGGTCGAGCAGCAGTACGTCGCCCTGGTGCAGCACCGTGTTGGAATCGGCGGTGATGACCCGGGTGGTGAACTTGTGCTGGCGCTCGATACCGATCACGTTGGCGCCATGCCGCGTACGCAGTTCCAGTTCGCCAAGGGTATGGCCGATCAGCGGCGAGTGTGGGCGAATACGCAGGCGCCGCTCGCGCCCGTTGAGCTTGTAGTCCAGTACCAGGTCCAGCAGGGTGCGGCGGCTTTCCACGCGGCCGTCCTTGCGCACTTCGCCATTGAGCCAGTTGCGGGTCAGTAGCATGTAGCCGACACCCAACACCAGCACCACCAGGCCGAAGGGGGTGAAACTGAAGAAGCTGAAGCCGGCGTGGCCATGGCGTACCAGCTCGCTGTGCACCACTACGTTGGGTGGCGTGGCGACCAGGCTGAGCATGCCGCTGATCAGGCCGGCGAAGGCCAGCGGCATCATCAGGCGGCTGGGCGAGAGCTGCAGGCGCGCGGCAATGCTCAGCACCACCGGGATGAAAATGGCGACCACGCCTGTGGAACTCATGATCGAGCCCAGGCCGGCTACCGCCACCATCAGCAGCACCAGCAGGCGCGCCTCGCTGTTGCCGGCCCGCTCGCTCATCCACTCGCCAATGCGGTAGGCAATGCCGGTGCGGACCAGGCCCTCGCCGATCACGAACAAGGCGGCGATCAGCACCACATTCGGGTCGCTGAAGCCGGCCAGTGCCTGCTCCACGCTGAGGATGCCCAGCAGCGGCAGGGCAAGGATCACCATCAGCGCAACCACGTCCATGCGTGGGCGGTTGATGACGAACAGGACAATGACGATGGCCAGCAGGCCAAGCACCCAAAGCAACTCTTGGTTCATGGGGAGGGGGTGTTCCTTCACACAGGGGCACGTTAGACAGTAGCAGCCAGTGTGCCAGCTTGCGGTGAAGGGGGTGTTGATGTACTGCAGGGTTCAAGGCCGCTGCTGACGATCGGCGTCAGCGGCCCCGTCCAGCTCGGCTGGTCAGTGACGGTGCCGGCGGTGCTTCTTGCCGCCACGGTCGTCGTCGCCCAGATGGTTGCCCAAGGCGCCCCCGGCGGCGCCACCCAGGCCTGCGCCTACGGTCGAGCCGGTCTGCCCGCCAACTGCACCGCCCAGCAATGAGCCGCCCGCCGAGCCCAGGCCGCCGCCCAGCGCCGCTTCGGTACGGTTGCCCTTGCGAGCCCCTACCGCACTGCCTGCTGCGCCGCCAACGCCAGCACCAATGGCTGCGCCGGTCTTGCCGCCCAGTTGCTGACCAACCACATTACCCAGTACGCCACCCAGGCCACCGCCGATGGCGGCATTACCATCACCGGCGAAAGCGCCTTGGCATAGCAGCAGGCCAAGGGCAACGGAAGGCAGAGTCAGACGCATGATATGAACCTCGAAAATTTCACCAGGTTAAGGTGCCGCCTGAACGGCGGCGAGCCGGGGCTGTAGCCGCTTCAGCGTTAGTAGCGGTCGCCGCGGTATTGACGCTCGTCATCGTCGCGGTCATGCCGGTGGTGGCGATGGTCACGGTCGCGATCACGCCAGCCATCGTCGTTATGGTAGCGATGGCTGTGGCAACCTGCAGTCAGCAGTACAACAGCAACCAGCGAAAGGCTTGCCAGACGGTTTGTCACGAGATAGGTCCTTGATCCACAAAGGTTTACCGCACACTTTCTGAGACCCGGATCGATCCATTTGGTTTCCTGGGCGGGCAAAAATTTGTGCTATCCACGATCTTCCACGTGCTTCTCGGTTGCTGTTCTGTCCCGTACGGTCATGGCCGGGCGCCCGTGGCGGCTCTAGACTGCACGGTAAGCCGCAGCCAAGACGGCATTCTGCCACTCAGTGAATCATGATGATCGCGCATACTCCTACCTTGTTCGCCGCTGTTGCTTTGGTTGCCACCATCCTGGCGTTCTGCCTGTTGCTGGTCGGGCACGGCAACCGCCGCGACAACCTGATGCTCACCGGTTGCGGGTTGCTGGTGCACGCGCTGGCTTACGTCTGCTACACCCTTTACGCCCAGGCCCCCCTGTGGCTCAGCTACGGGCTGGGCAACAGCCTGCTTTCGCTGGCGCTGGCCTTCTATACGGCCAGCTTGTTCCGTGTGCGCGAGCGGGTAGTGCCCTGGCGGGTCATTTTTATCATCCCGGCGTTCATGCTGGTGGGGTTGATGCTGCTGCTCGATACCCTGGAGCCGCGCATGTTGCTGGCGACCCTGGTGCTGATGTTGCAATGTGCGCTGATCCTTTATTGGGCATGGCGCCATGGCGAACGACCGGGCAAAGCGCACCTGCTGCTGGAGATCGGTGCGCTGATCAGCCTGGTAGGCCTGGGCATGCGGGTGGTTGCGGTGGCCAATGGCACGGCTGTGGAAATGCGCTATGACACCAGCAACCTGAAACAGAGCATCTCGGTAGCCATTGGCACCGTGACGGTCATGATGTATTCGATCGGGCTGGTGCTGATGGCCAAGGAGCGCAGTGAATCGCGCCTGCAGCACCTGGCTTTGCATGATGTGCTCACCGGTACCCTCAACCGTCGGGCGATTCTCGAGCGCTTTGCCAGCGAACTGGACCGCGCACGCGGGCAGCAGGCGAGCCTTGCGGTGGCGATGATCGATATCGACCATTTCAAGCGCATCAACGACTTGTATGGGCACTTGGCCGGTGACGAAGTGTTGTGCCATTGCGTACGCCAGTTGCAGCAACGCCTGCGCCAGGGCGATAGCCTCGGGCGTTACGGTGGAGAGGAGTTTCTGTTGCTGCTGCCTGCTACCGACCGCGCCGGGGCGCTGACTGCCGTGCAAGGGCTGCGCGAGGCCATTGCGCGCAGCCCGGCCCGGTTTGCCGGTGACCACATCGAGCTACGTTTCAGCGTTGGCCTGTGGTGCGGTGTGCCGGGGAACAAAGACAGCACCGCCAGCCTGTTGGCGCAGGCCGATGCGGCGCTTTACCAGGCCAAGGCCGCCGGGCGCGACACCGTGCACATGGTGGCGCTGGACGCAGCGGGTTGAATCAGGACGCAGGCTGAATGGCCAGCACCACGCCGTTGGTAATCTGTATCAGCACATAGTGATCGCCCATGCGCACCCAGTGGCTTTCCTTCTCAGGCTGTGGCAGGCCCTTGGCTTTCCAGTTCTTGATGGCTTCCTCGTCACGCTTGTACTGGTCTGGCGCTTTGTCACCGACCTTCAGCTCGCGGTTGTGGGTTTCCGGCGCAGTGACGCTTTCTTCGCTCGAGGGGGCAGCGGTGGCGGCCAATGGCAGGCAGGGCAGGGCGGCTAACAGTAGATAGTGCAGTTTCATGGCAATGTCCTTATGACGGCTTGTATTGTCTGCGACAGCGGAATACGCGTGACAATTCACTCGCGCTGCGTGCCAATGCTAGAGTCGCTTCTTTTTCAAACCCCCGAGGATGGAACATGCGTGCGATTCTGCCGATGGCTGCGGCGCTGATGCTGGTTGGTTGTGCTGCTGCGACCATGGACACTGCCCGCGGCGGCAAGCCGACGGCGCAGCTCGACTCGCAGAAGGCGCCAGAGCTGGTGGCCCAGTGCATTCAGTACAGCTGGCAGGAAGAGAGGGTGTTCGGTGACGATGCCAGTGGCTACCTGCAGCCGCGCAAGCAGGGTGGGTTGACGGTGTATACGCGTGAAGCCGAAGCGTTCGTGGATGTGTACCCGCAGGCCGGTGGCACGCGGGTCGACTACTACGCGCAGAAGCACGACGGCGTGGCGCTGCAGCGCCGGGCAGCGGCAGCGACCTGCTTGTAAGGGTATTTGGCTACCCTTTGGCGGACAGAGACAGCTGGTTTACATTTTTTTGCAAGGTAGTTCTGTCGGCCAGTGAGTGCGGCGTCTAGCATCAATTGCTCGCATTCAAGGAAGACACCATGGACCATTCCCTGCAACTCAACCGTGCCAGTTGGGATGAACGCGCCCCGCTGCATGCTGCCTCGAAGGACTACGCAATCGAACAGCTCGTCCGCGACCGCGACCGGCTGTCCGACACCGTGCGTTTTGATTTGCCATTGTTGGGCGATATCGACGGCCTTGATGTGATCCACCTGCAGTGCCACATCGGCACCGACACCCTCTCCCTGGCCCGCCTTGGCGCACAGGTGTGCGGGTTGGACTATTCTGCCGCTTCGTTGGCCGAGGCCAGGGTGTTGGCAGCACGCTGCAAAACGTCTATCGAGTATGTCGAGTCTGATGTTTACGCGGCTGACAAGGCGCTGCCAGGGCGCACCTTCGATCTGGTCTACACCGGTATTGGCGCGCTCTGCTGGCTGCCTCGCATCGAGCCCTGGGCCCGTACCGTCGCGGCCTTGCTGAAACCGGGCGGGCGGCTGTTCCTGCGCGATGGCCACCCCATGCTGATGGCTGTCAACGAGGACCACCAGGACCGCTTGCAGCTCGAATACCCCTATTTCGAGCAGCAGGAGCCAACGGTGTGGCATAGCGACCAGACTTACGTCGAAACCGATCAGCGGCTGGCTCACAGCGAAACCCACGAATGGAACCACGGTCTTGGCGAGGTGATCAGTGCCTTGCTGAGCCACGGCCTGCACCTGACCACGCTGGTCGAGCACCAGAGCATTCCCTGGGAGGCGCTGCCAGGGCAGATGATCAAGGGCGACGACGGCGAGTATCGCCTTCGCGAACAGCCCGCACGCCTGCCCCTGAGCTATACCCTGGTGGCGGTCAAAACCTGATCAGGACAGAAAACCACCGTCGACGTTCAGCGCGGTGCCGGTGGTATAGCTGGAGGCATCGCTGGCCAGGTAGAGCACCGCGCCGGCCATCTCCTTGGGGTCGGCCACGCGTTTGAGGGGGATCTGCTGCAAGGCCGTGTTGAGAATGGCATCGTTCTTCACCAGCGCCGAGGCGAACTTGGTGTCCGTGAGGCCCGGCAGCAGGGCGTTGCAGCGGATACCGAACTGGGCGCATTCCTTGGCGAACACTTTGGTCATGTTGATGACCGCTGCCTTGGTTACCGAATAGATACCCTGGAACAGGCCTGGCGAAACCCCGTTGATCGAGGCCACGTTGATGATGCTGCCGCCGCCATGTTCGCGCATCAGCTTGCCGGCCTCGACCGACATGAAGAAGTAACCGCGGATGTTGACGTCCACGGTTTTCTGAAAGGCGCCCGCGTCGGTGTCCAGCACGTTGCAGAATTGCGGGTTGGTGGCGGCGTTGTTGACCAGCACATCCAGGCGCCCGAACTGCTCGCGGATGCCGGCAAACACGTGCTGGATCTGCTCCAGTTCACCGATGTGGCAGGCCACCGCCGTAGCCTTGCCCCCTGCAGCGGTGATGGCGTCCGCAACTTGCTGGCAGCCCTCCAGCTTGCGGCTGGAAACGATCACGTGGGCACCTTGCTGCGCCAGCAAGTGCGCAATGGCCTCGCCAATGCCACGGCTAGCGCCGGAAACGAAGGCAATTTTGCCATCGAGGTCGAACAGGTGGGTCTTGGGCATGCTGTTTTCCTTGTAATCCGTGGTGGGCGGGGCTCAAAGGCTGGACTTGGCGATGACCTGCAGGGTCATCTGTTCCAGCAAGCGGTTCATGTGGATGAACTGGGCGAAGCGCTTGTCCTGGGTCTGGCCGTGGTAGTAGCGGTAGTAGATCTGCTGGACGATGCCGGCCAGGCGGAACAGGCCGTAGCAGTAGTAGAAATCGAAGTTTTCCAGGCGTATTCCGGCCCGCTCGGCGTAGTAGTCAACGAACTGCCGACGGCTGAGCATCCCTGGTGCATTGCTGGGTTGGCGGCGCATGAGTTGCACTGGGGCCGGGTCACCGGCTTCGATCCAGTAGGCGAGGCTGTTGCCCAGGTCCATCAAAGGGTCACCCAGGGTGGCCATTTCCCAATCCAGTACACCGATGATGCGCATAGGGTTGTCCGCGTCGAGGATCACGTTGTCGAAGCGGTAATCGTTGTGCACGATGCCGGGCCGCGGGTGGTCGGCGGGCATTTTCTCGTGCAGCCAGGCGGTCACGTGTTGCCAGTGCGGCGCATCCCGTGTCAGGGCCTTCTCGTAACGGTTGGTCCAGCCTTCTACCTGGCGCTGCACGTAGCCTTCCGGCTTGCCCAGGTCGGCCAGGCCGCAGGCGCTGTAGTCCACCTGGTGCAGTTCGACCAGCCGATCGATGAAGCTTTTGCACAAGGTTTCGGTGCGCTCGGCATCCAGCTTGAGTTCAGCCGGAATGTCCGAGCGCAGGATGACGCCCTTGACCCGTTCCATCACATAGAATTCGCTGCCGATCAGGCTGGTGTCGGTGCAGTGTACGTAGGCCTTTGGGCAGTACGGGAAGCCGCTGTTCAGTTGGTTGAGGATACGGAACTCGCGGCCCATGTCGTGGGCGGACTTGGCCTTCTGGCCGAACGGCGGGCGGCGCAGCACCAGGTCGCGACCAGGGTAGCTGACCAGGTAGGTGAGGTTGGAAGCGCCGCCCGGAAACTGGCTGATGCTGGGCTGGCCATCAAGGCCGGCGATGTTGGCCTTCAGATAAGAATCGATGACGCCCGCGTCGAGCTCTTCGCCGGGGCGTGCCTGGGTGGACTGGTCGGTGAGCGTCATGCGTTTTCCTTATTCTCGATCGCAGGAACTATTGGCTAATCTAATGGCCTGCCCGTTATGGAACAAGCGTCCCAGGTGCGTAATAGGTGGGGGTGTTGCTGTACGATCAGCTGCCTTGATGCAGCCATTGATGGGTGGTGCAGGCAAAAAAAAACCGAAGCCGGTCAGGCTTCGGTTTTCGATCATGCGCTGTTCCCGGCCTTCAGGATGGGAACAGTTCGCTCAACTTCATCGACAACATCATGTCGCCTTCTACGCGCAGCTTGCCGCCCATGAAGGCCTGCATGCCGTCGGTTTCGCCACTGACGATGCCCTTCAGGGTTTCGCTGTCCATCACCAGGGTGCAGTTGGCATCCGGGTTTTCACCTTCCTGCAGTTCGCAGGTGCCGTCCTTGACGATCAGTGCGTAGTGCTTGTCTTCATCGGTGATGTTGAAGCCGAACACCAGGTCCAGGCCGGCGGCAGCGGATGGGTTGAACTTCTCTTGCATCTTTTTGACGGCATCAGCTACGGAGGTCATGGCGCATTCCTTATTGAGTGATTTACACGTCCCCGCAGGGACATAACTAGCCGGCTTTATCGGTAAGTGACAAGCTCCGGCGCCCTCAACAGCTGCACATGGGCCTGGCTGTTGAAGGAAGCCAACGCCACGTCGCGGCCGCGAAACTTCAGCTGGCTGAGCGACGTGTTGATGATCTGCCAGTTCAGCGCGAACGCCTGGCTGGGGGTGATACGGGTCACCAGGTGGAGCAGGGCAGCAATGGTGCCCCCCGAGGTGAAGATAGCGATGTTGTCGCCGCTGCCGGCTGCATCCAGCACGCGTTGCAGGCCGGCGTGCACACGGCCGGTGAAGGCCTGCCAGGTTTCCAGGTCATCGCCGCCGTGCTCGCCATCGTGCCAGCGCTGCACCATCAGTGCGAACAGGCGCTGGAACTCGCTGCGGTGCTCGGCACCATTGCGCAGCACTTGCAGCGCATCGGGCTCTGCCGGCAGCAGCCCAGGCAGCATGGCCCGGATAACACCGTCGGCATCGAACTCGTTGAATGCCACGTCGGTCTCTACAGCGGGTACCGGGCAACCCGTAGCGTGCAAGGCCTGCAGCGCCAGGCGCGCGGTGTCCTGCTGGCGGCGCAGGTCCCCAGCTACGCAGCGGTCCAGCCGCACGCCGAGTTGGGCCAGGTGTTCGCCCAGCGCCAGGCTCTGACGTTCGCCCACTGGCGAAAGTACGTCGTAGTCAGCGGCACCGAAAGAGGCTTGGCCGTGTCGGATCAGGTAGAGGTTGCCCACGGAAGGTTCCGGCCTGTAGGAGGTTGCTGCGAGGTTAGGACGCGGCACAGAGGCTGTCAACGAAAAACATACAAGCGTTTGAAAAGGTTGTTTGAAAGATGTTGCCAGCGTTTGCGTACGCTGGCAGCACGCTAGATGCACCGGTATGCTTGCAACAGTTACGCGCCGTGATGGCGCTGGTATTTAAGGAGTCAACGTGGAGTTTCTTGCCAACTGTCCTTGATCTCGGGTAAAGCCAAGCAGCACGGGGCTTCCACCCAAAATGTCCATCCTTACCGCTGAATCCAGTGTCACAAATCGTCCCAACGTGTCACAAATCGCAGTGCCCTACGTCTACCGTAGAGCCTCTGGGCGCTATCACCTTCGAGTTCGCCTCAAGGGCTGCCACACCTCCTGCACGATCTCGCTCAAGACCACCAATCGACCTGCTGCCATGACAACTGCCAAGCACCTGCTTCAGACCCTCAAAGCGTTCCACCTCGACAACCCAGAGGCATCTTGGGGGGAACTACGGGATAACCTTCGGGACATCGCTGAGGAAGCCTTGGGCAACCCACAAGGCGAAGCCTATGGGCTGGTCCTGTCTGAGGTCTCCGAGAACCTCGCTCAGATAGCCGAGACGATGCCCATGAGGTTAGCCCAAGCGCAGGCCGTTCTGATGGCTCAGAGGGTTCTGGAGGCTGCTCAAGGGCGGCACAGCGGAGACCTGAGAGAGCTGGTCGAGCTGCTCAATGGGGACCTGAAGGGACCTATAGGCAGTGTTAATCAAGTAGGAGATGTCGATAGTCGTGAGCCTGTGCCTGTCCCTGTCCCTATCTGTAAGTCGCTCTCCACGGACAGCTCTACGACCACATTCCAGTCCCTCTACGAAGCCTTCAAGGCTGAGCGTGGCGGGGACAAGTCGGCCAATACCTTGAAGAACTGGAAGAGCAGCACCAGCACCATCGTTGCGCACCTCAGGGACACCGATATGTCCAAGCACACAAGGGCAACCTTTGTGGGCCTTCGTGATGCTCTCTTGGCTGATGGTCGTAAGCCATCCTCTGTTAACAAGGTCATGACCCATGCCTCCACTGTCATTGGCTGGGCTGTGGCTACGGGTCTCATTGAGCGTGACTACTCCAAGAAGCTGACTATCACCAAAGGGGCGGATAGCGACCGCACAGCCTTCACTGGGGACCACCTAAAGGCTCTCCATGACTGGGCAATGGGCAACCTTGGGAACGACTGGAAAGCATCTGTCATTGCCCTTGGGGTTGCCACCGGGGCACGCATTGGAGAGATTCACCAGCTCACCGGCAGTGACATCTATGAGGATGGCGGTCACTGGGTCATGGACATCAACGACAAGGACGGGAAGACCCTCAAGAACTCATTCAGTCGTCGCACAGTGCCACTGCTGGGAATCCCAGAGGACCACCTTGAGAAACTCTCGCAGACCCAAGGGCGGTTGTTCACTCAGTCCAAGAGTGGCTTCGATCAACTCACCAATCAGATGATCCGAGACCTGCTGGGCACTAAGACCGGGGGAGGGCTGTCGTTCCACTCGTTGAGGCACTCTATGGCGTCCGATCTGAAGGCCGCTGGCGTGTCTGTGGGGATCGTCCAGGCCATCTTGGGGCACAGCTCTGGGTCACTTGCATTCGATGTCTACGGGGGCAATGCGGCTGCTTCGAGGGGCCTTATGGTCGAGGCGCTGGGGATGATTCGATAACGGGGCGCGTCTCAGGGAGCACCACAAAGACCTAAATGCCGGATTACAGAGGGCTCCTAAGCGGCTCTCCTTGAAGTGCTTGTGGAGGCGTTCCGTTTAGATATCCGTTAAAATCAAATTGCCATCAAGCCAGACTAATAGGTAAGCTGCTTGTACAGGGAAGTGAAAGCGCCTCAAAAGGTTTTTCTTAAGATGCTTCGCGCCCATGTTGAAAGAAAACTTAAGAATTGTAGGTCGATCAATGAATGCAAGGGAAATAGTTTGTGCGGCAATCCTGGTGCTCCCTGTGGTGGCGTTGGGGGGGCAGGTTGAAGATGAGTTGTATGGGCTAACTAAAAAGACAAGCTCTAACTTCTGCTTTATCACTATACAGAACGACTCTGCGAAAAGTGATGCATTAAATCATTTGAGGATTAGCCCGTCTTCAGTATGTGAGTGCACGTCAATTGAAACAGCTAACGCGATGCAAGCTAATCCGCATTATCATGCCTACCTCAGGAATCTAATTAGAAACGCCAACATTCAGCAAGGTCAGCCACCATCGTTTGAGTACAGTCCAGATCAAGATGTTGCAGTGGCGGAGTATACCAAGGTGTTTAATAATTCTTGGGTTAATTGTGTGACTCGCTTAAAAAAGAGCTGAAGCGCAAGGCTTGAGCTTAAAGCTGTTTCGTAAGTAGGTGTCGTAAAAACCCTCACTATGGCTGCACGTTCGCAGCGGCCATATGAGGACCACTATCATGACCCTGCTCACCCAACCCGGACCATTACACCGCCACGTCGATCACGAAACCGGCACCATCCTTCACATTGACCCAATCACTGGCGAGGTCATCCGCCGCAAGGACATGGTACGACCCGCAAACCTCGAAGCCCAGTATCAGGCATGGGCCGCTGAGCGTCGTGCCGATGAGTCCCTCTCTGAGGACCAACAGAAAGCCGCCAAGGGCCTGACCAACGGCACCCAAGGGCAACCCCAAGAGACCCCAAGCGATGAACCCAAGCGAGGCCGTGGACGCCCAAAGGCCACCTTCGCTAACCCTGTCGCAGCCTACATGCACCTCCTTGCGATTCCCGATCCGCTGCCATGGGTAGACGACATCATTACCGGGTCAATCATCACCAGTGCCGGAGTCACCAACGGAAAGATCAACGTCAAGGCACGAGCGGTCATCGGTGCGTTGTTCCTTTCGGAGATCACAGCGGACGCCTGTAAGACCAATGAGTATTCCTTGAGGACC